>CAIRMY010000103.1 GCA_903879775.1 uncultured Bacteroidota bacterium | reverse complement strand
ACGAGCAAGATCGTATCTGAATGGATTGATCCCAAGCACAATCACCTCGGCCAGTTACCTGTTCAATGTTAACCATACAACACCAATTATTTCTTTAGTTAGCGACCCGCAAAACTTATTCGGACCCACAGGAATGTTCGATAATCCTACTCTTGATTTATTAAAAACCTCATCGATTGATTATTTTGACTCAACGCTAAACCACAACCTTCTTTTTTCTCGAAGAGCAGGAATTATAATGGACGGGGGCTGGGGTGCAAGAAGCAAACCACAACGCCCATTCCGAATAAAATTTGATGATGGTGTGTTAGGTGAAGGACCTGTTAATGGGAATATCATACCAGATCGAACCAATCGAACAGTTTATAGTGATTTTTACTTGAGAAATGGCAGCAACTTGAATTTAATTTTACCATACAAAGATGGTGTACAAGGGAAAATGATGGGAGAAGGAACCTTTAATTATTATTCCGCTTCAAGACCTGTTTCGGTCTATGTAAATGGCGCGTATTGGGGACTATATGATCTACGTGAAAAATTCAATTCGGAAATGTTTGAAATTTATGATGGAGCAAGTGAAAACACAATCGAAATTCTTGGTTCAACAGCTCAGTATGGATTTCAATTGAGGGCAGTTGAAGGCGACGTGCAGAATTTCTATAATTCTTACAACAACCTAATTCAATTAAATTCGGCAGATACAAGCTATTGGAATCAGGCAAATCAATATTTTGATTTGAATTATTTAAACGACTATTGGATTGGTGAGGTATGGATGAATAATGTGGACTGGGTTCCCGGTTACAATAACATAAAAATTTACCGTTCCGATGCTACCAACTACCGCTGGCGATATTGTTTGATGGATTTAGAATATGGATTATTACCAAACGATTACAGCACCATTCTAGGTTCGAACGAATTGAATTGTGCGCACAACCATCTGGGTGGATTATTGAATTGGGCCGCATCCGATCCGAACAATCCACATGTAAACATATGGTTGCACAGTCTACAAAATGACCGCTTTAAAAACTACTTCATCAATCGTTTCGCAGATCAAATGAACACGGTATATCTTCCCTCAAGATTACTCGAGATAGAAAATGACATGTTCAACAGAACCGTCAGTGAAATGGCAAATGAATACGAACGTTGGGGAGATCCGAACAATGTTCCGGCCCAAGTGGATGCCTTCTACCAGTACCACCTCATTTTTCAAGAAGATTTACTTTGTCGACCTGAAAATATGCGCAATCATATTCAAAGTAGCTTTAGCCTTCCACAGCAAGTTAGCGTTAATTTAGACGTTTATCCATCAAACGCAGGAAAAATAGAAATCAGCACCATAACTCCGAATTCATATCCCTGGAATGGGATTTATTTCGATGGGGTTCCAATTCAATTAGAGGCTCAAGCAGAACCAGGTTATCAATTTTCACATTGGGAGGCAAACGATCTTATTTCAGATACGACAAGTGCGATTTTTCTAGATACATTAAACACAAATTCTGTAAATTTTAAGGCTCATTTCATCTCTACGGTTGGGGTTGTAGAAATTCCAAATTCGTCGATACTTATATATCCAAATCCAACCAAAGATGTACTTCATATTAGAGGATTATCTGAATATTTAGATGGTGCAATGAGCATTTATAATCCTTTAGGGCAATTGATGTTTAGCACCAATTCAAGCAAAGAAATTAATGTCGCTAGATTAGCCAACGGGTGGTACATTCTTAAATTGAGTCAAGGTGAGAAAACATATACTGTAAAATTCATTAAAGAATGACCGTCGGGAATGATCTGAAATATCTTCTAATCATTCTTTTGCTAACCTTCAATGTTTTATCCCAAGAAAATTGCACGAATGGATTAGACGATGACAACGATGGATTGATTGATTTTAATGATCCTCTGGACTGCCAATGTTTTAATCTTAATCTTGAAACAAATACTAATATTTTCATACCAAACCCTTCCTTTGAAGAATACAATTGCTTGCCAACTCAATTTTCCCAAGTAGTAGATACAAATGTAGTTTGGGAAGACGGAATTTATTGTGTCAATAATTGGCTAGCAGGAACATGGGGTTCATCGGATTATTTTGTAAATGGACCTGGTTCTTTTTGGCCTACTATTCCAACACCATTGCCGGATGGACAAGCTGCTGCAGGTTTTTTTATAATAAATCTCCCAGATGTGACCGGTTTTGATGGTAATATTGAAGATGGAATTTATATAGAATATTTGAAAACCTGTTTAACTCAACCCTTACAACCTGGAAATTCATATAACCTAGAATTGAACTTGACTGGAATAGGAATGTCATCATTTGGAAACTCATTAACCAATATTTGGTTTGGACCTGTAGATATTACGCTATTCGGAAGCTCTAATTGCACTCAATCGACTATTCAAACTGATGGTTGTCCTGTAGGCTCTACTGATTGGGTTAAACTTGGTCACGCCACTTATCAAGCGGATGGTACATGGCAAACACTAAATATCCAATTTACCGCTTTAAATTCGATTCAATCCATTATGATAGGTGGTCCATGTTCTCCACCAAATGATTTCACATTCTCAGAGGCCAATGGTGAGACTTTTGATCCTTACTTTGTATTGGATAATGCTGCTCTCTACGAAATCAATCCAGAAGATTGTAATTTGGGTTTTACTTTTTCCAATGTCATTACACCAAACGATGACGGCATAAACGATTTGTTTGAAATTGATAATTTGCCAGAAAACACAGAGGTAATCATCCTCAACAGATGGGGGAATATTGTTTTCTCATCAACCAATTACCAAAACAATTGGGATGGGAAAGACAATTCGGGTAGAGCCCTAGTTGATGGTGTTTACACTTATACATTTACAACCGAAATTGGCAAAACGGGACATGGATTTGTTCATTTAGTTAGGTAACCTACCCTGTCAGATAAGATTTTTGTACCGCGCAGAATGACACAAACCCTATTTTCTTTAATGTTATTTTTCTGTTAACATGTAGGATCATTCATTCAATTCATTTTAAATTTAAAGAGTGAAACGTTTAAAAAATTTCAATTTGAAATTCATTCTTATACTATTTATCTCAATTATTTCTTTTTCAATTGTTGCGCAAACACCCATGAAAGAAATGAAATTTGGAACTCAAACATGGGTCGTAACCAATCTAAACACCTCCAAATTTGTCAATGGCGAAATTATACCTCAAGCAAAAACGGCAGCTGAGTGGAAAAAAGCCGGTGAGGAACGCAAACCTGTTTGGGCATATTACAATTATATAGCTGAAAACGGTAAAAAGTACGGCAAAATATATAATTGGTATGCCGTGAACGACAAACGTGGATTAGCTCCGAAAGGATACAAAATTCCTTCAGAAGCAGATTGGAAAATACTTATTGACTATTGCGGTGGAATCATGGAGGCCGGTAAAAAGTTGAAAAGTATGAGCGGTTGGAAAGACAATGGAAATGCAACTGCGCCCAATGGATTCAATGGGTTACCTGGTGGATTTTGTTTAGATAATGGTACTTTTGATGGAATTGAAACAGCGGGAGGTTGGTGGACATCTTCAGAGGGCCAATATGAAAATACTGCTTGGGATAGGTATCTAGAGGCTGAAAAAAATATTTCAGAAACGTATTCAGAATCAAAATCATTGGGTTTCTCCGTTCGCTGCATCAAAATCAAGTGATGGCTCATTTAGTAATTAAAACACATATTCTCTAGTATCATGCTGGAAAACAAAGCCATATTATATTTATTGTTTTCATTTCTTTTTCCTTCAGGATTGATAGGTCAAAACATAAACCTTGTTGTATTCAATAAAACTGGTTACACGCTAGATTCTGTTTCATTTAATAATATTGAACTGGGGAATATCACGAAGGATTCTTCAGTTATTTTTTCAAATATAAATGAAATTATAATGCTCGGAGATGTTCCTTTACATCTACCATTCGGGATTATTGAAGAAAAAAAAAAGACCCTTGAAATTAACTCCTTGTGGAACGAAATCAAAGAAAAAGAAAGAAGGATTATTTGTGTTTGATATACTTATTTATGAAACTGAAGGTGAATACCGGCTATATTGGAGGAAGCATGAGTAAGGCTTTGTTCATTTAATAAGATAACCTCCACCAAACCCCACCCAAATAAGGTTCGACAATTCGACACTCTTTTCTTTGTTTTATAAGGTTTTCAATTATAATTTGTGATATGAAAATAGTCAAAGTAACTTTATTTACATTTCTCAAAATCCATAAGAATTAACGAAGTCCTTTTTTAGGTAAAGCTTTCCAACTAATCATCATTTTTTCTATTT
>CAIRMY010000102.1 GCA_903879775.1 uncultured Bacteroidota bacterium | reverse complement strand
TTATGTCTTTTTCTTTTTTTACCACTAGGCATATCTGTATATATTAAAAGGTTATTTTTTTAGTTTCTTTTGACTTTTAACCGCTAAATTCAGGTAGATTTTTGCGTTTATTGAGTCACCCATGTTGCCAAATGTGTTGCTTGTTTCGAACAACCAATAAGGATTTTGGGGTTGCAAAGATACCAATTTTTGGCATTTTTTTATCGCTTTTTCCCATTGTTGCGATTTTTTTAATAAATTAAGGTGTATGAAATGCAATTCAACGTTGTTACTATCAATCAATAGAGACTCTTTTAAAGTTGCTAAAAATTGCATAGGTTGATTCATATATTCACTTTGATAAATGATTAAAGCGTTGCGCAACTCCATGTTTTTGGGGTTCGACAACAATCCTTTATCGATGAGAATTTTACCTTGCTGAAATAAAAATGCACTGATTTTGGGAGCATCAACATACTCGGCGCCATTGAAAATTAGATTTCTAGCGACATCGGTTTCTCGGCCTTCTTTGAAAAGGGCAAATAAATCTAGCTCAATTAGCGTTTGAAGGGCATGATTTTCGGTTTCAATTGCCCATTTCAAAGCCTTTGTGCTGCTGTCTTTGGGCATCGACCCTGGCTGCGATAACAAAATTCTTGATATCTCAATTGGGGGTTTTGCTTTTTCAAATACAGCTTGCAAAAAAGCAACACGGTCTACTGGAGATTGATCTATACCACCCATTTGCATGGATGGTATATCTTTACCAGTAGACGGTGCCGCCTGATTAGTTTTCCAACGGTTGAACGTTAGAGCAAATGTTAAAACAGTTGCAGAAGCAACGGCAATGACAATTTCTTTAGAGGGTTTTTTCACCAAATAAATTTAAGCAATAAAGCTTATAATTTGTCGTTTAAAACCTTGCTTTCTTTCACTTGAGCAGCGAATTCTTTTGCCGGTTTGAAACGTGCTACATAATGTGCAGGAACTACCAATGAGGTATTTCTTTTAATGTTACGAGCAACTTTGGTTTTTCTTTCCTTTAGCTCAAATGTTCCAAAACCTCTTAAGTAAATATTATTACCATTTACCATAGAGTTTTTTACAACAACAAATAAGTTGTCGATAGTGTCCGCAATTGCAGCCTTTTCAAGACCTGTGCGCACGGCAATTTCGTTTACGATTTCAGACTTTGTCATGATTCAATGTGCAAAAAAAATAAATAAACACGTTTTTTGCACAATATTTATGCAAAATGTTATCCCTAATTTGTTGACTTGGTATCAACAAAACCACAGAAAACTCCCTTGGAGGGAAAGTGTAACTCCTTATCAGATATGGGTTTCAGAGATTATTTTACAGCAAACTAGGGTCGATCAAGGCGGTGGATACTTTTTAAAATTTGTAGATAAATTTCCTGATATTTTTTCCTTAGCCGCGGCAAATGAGTCTGAAATACTAAAAATTTGGCAAGGACTTGGCTATTATGCCCGAGCCAGAAATATGCATTTTGCAGCAAAGCAAATTGTAAATGATTTTCAGGGCGAGTTTCCAAAATCTTACATAGAATTAAAAAAATTGAAAGGAGTTGGCGATTATACCGCAGCGGCAATTGCCTCTTTTGCATTCAAATTAGCCCACCCAGCAATTGATGGCAACGTAAAGCGAGTTTCAGCCCGCTTTTTCGGTATTGATATCCCAATCAATGCGCCAAGTTTCAACAAACAAGCTCTGGAGTTATTGACACAAGCAATTGATTTTGCACCTCCAGATATTTTCAACCAAGCAATGATTGAAATGGGGGCTATGATTTGTACTCCGCAGAATCCTCGTTGCAGTCAATGTCCCCTAAAAGAAGAATGCGTTGCATTTAAATTCAATAAAACATCTGAGTTGCCGGTAACCGTTCCTAAAAAATCACCCATGAAAAAATACATTCATTATTTCTTCATTGAACAAGATGGGAACGTTGCCATTGTGTTGCGACCAAGTTCTGGAATTTGGGGAGGTTTGCACGAATTTCCAAATGTAGAACATTCGAGTTTGGAACATCTTCCACTTCACTTTTTAGAAGAGTTGGGATTGAATTCTGAAAATATTCATGTAAAAAAGTACGACGACTATAAACATTTACTCACACATCAAACTATTTTTGCCCGTTGTTGGCATTTGTCATCGTTTCCGAATAATATTGTATTGTCGAATCAACTAATTTTGGTAAATTCAATCGAAATTCGTAACTTCCCGATGCATAAATTGATGTTGAAAATGTTGAATAATTTAAACTTGTAATTTTTGAGAGATGATAAATAAAGTTATTTTACTAGGTCGTTTGGGTAAAGATCCAGTAATTCGAAAACTTGATAATGGCCGCATTGTGGCCAATGTTTCTTTAGCTACCAATGATTTTTACACAAAAGATGGCCAACGTATGGAAAGTACTGAATGGCATAATTTAGAAATGTGGGATCAACAGGCACTTACGGCAGAGAAATATTTTAAAAAAGGGAATATTTTATATGTAGAAGGTAAAATAAGGACCGATAAATATGTTGATGCAGAAGGCGTTGAAAAGCAACTTCGCAAAATTCGTGTCACTAGCTTTCAAATGATGAATAGCATGCTTGGTAACCGAGATGAAAATGCCGATCGAGGTGCTGTGGATCCATTTGACATGTCGGACAAATCCGACAATGACAGCGATAATCACTTAAGTTAATTCAATGGACGACGCTGGCCCTAAAGCCCTTTTACTAAATATTGATTTTTTGAAGGACATTCCTTCGGAAGACATTCCTACGCTCATTTGTTTGGTTTTGGCAATGATCACTTGCTTGATTGTTTCTGCTATTTGCGCTTCTTCAGAAAATGCATTTTTTTCGCACAAAGAAAATGATTTAGAAGAATTGGAATTTTCAAAAGATAAAACATCCTTAGCTATTTTAAAGCTCTTAAGTAAACCCAAACATTTACTTGCAACTATTTTATTGTTAAATAGTTTAGTCATTGTAGCTTTTGTGCTTTTTTCAAAACTTTTCTACGAACATATTCTCAATAATGCAAAATATCCATGGTTAGAATTTTTAATCGATACCATTTTAGTCACATTGGTTATATTGATATTTGGGGAAGTCATGCCAAAAGTTTATGCCACACAGAATTACAGAAAATCAGCTCGTTTTTTAGTGCGTCCAATGGGTTTTTTCTTCTGGATTTTATATCCTTTTACATCCGTTTTAGAGAAAATAGGTGAGTTTTTGGAGAAAAATGCAAAGTCGGTAACCCCAGAATTGACACCTGAAGAATTATCGCAAGCAATTGACCTCACAACCGATGAAGATGACGCTAAACAAGAAAAGGAAATTCTAAAAGGAATTGTGAATATGGGAAATATTCAAGTGAAACAAATTATGGTTTCACGATTGGATATGATTGCGTTAGACATTGAAGATGATTTTTCACATGTACTTAAATTGACTCGTGAAATGGGCTATTCGAGAATGCCTGTATTCAAAGAAAATTTAGATCAAATTATTGGAGTTTTGAATTCTAAGAATTTGTTGCCGTACTTGAATGAAGGTTCGGAATTCAAATGGCAATCATTGATTTATCCCCCCTTTTTTATCCCTGAAAATAAAGCAATCGACGATTTGTTACAAGAGTTACGACAAAAGCACGGGCATATAGCCATTGTTGTGGATGAATTTGGAGGAACTTCAGGTATGGTAACCATGGAAGATGTATTGGAAGAGGTTTTCGGTGAATTAAACGATGAGTTTGATGAACAAACGCCAGATTACATTAAAGTGAACGCTTATACGTTTATCTATGAAGGGAAAACCCTCATTGTTGACTTTTTAAGAGAAACAAATTTGCCAATCATGTTGTTTGATGAAAACGATTTTGAATCTGATACATTGGCAGGTTTAATTTCTGAGCAATTGGGAAGAATTCCCAAAAAAGGAGATATTATTTTGGTGAATAACATTCAATTCATTGTTGAATCGGCCGATCCAAGAAAAGTGAAAAAAATAAAAATTATATTGCCAAAAGAATGAAAAAGCATCTATTGAATGGTCTCTTAATATTGGTGTCAATCGGCATACTATCATGTGGTTCAAACGACAATTATGTGCCAAAGCCACATGCTTATCCTAAATTAAGTTTGCCTCAAAAAAGATACTTTCAATTTGATGCCAAAGATTGTCCATTCACCTTCCAAATACCGCGTTACAGCATCATGCTACC
>CAIRMY010000101.1 GCA_903879775.1 uncultured Bacteroidota bacterium | reverse complement strand
CTTGGTTCTAGTGTTTTCTATGTAAACCCTACCCTCTTTTTTCCATTGCTCTTTATCCAATCCCCTCAAAATATGGGTAAATGTGTCGATGGCAGCCCAAGTAATAGCCTTTTTGACATATTCGGGGAATAATTTTGTAAATAAAATCACATTCCCTCCGCCTCTACTATGGCCTAGCCAATTGATATTTTCAGGATCAAAATTATACAATTCTTTACCCTCGTTCACAATCCAAAGTGCGAGTGATTCTAAATCCCTCAATTCTTGTCCTACAGAATTATCTGCAAAAGAATCAAGATCATCAAAATCGCGTGTAATCACGCCATTGTGAGAATGATTAAAGGTAATGAGTGCTAAGTTTTCGGTGACTAAAAATTGATTTAAATGAGGGACAAAGCCCCAATCTTTGAAGCCTTTAAAACCATGACAATACACCAGCGTCGATAATTTTTCGGTTCCTGGGATTTCTGGTAAAAACAAATCGACGGCCATTTGATGACCGTCGATGGTTTCAATTTGAAAAGAAATTTTTCTATTCACTGTTGTGCCCAGGACCGGAGTCGAACCGGTACGAGTGTTAGCTCACAGGTGTTTGAGACCAGCGCGTCTACCAATTCCGCCACCTGGGCAATTCATTCTTTTCAGAACGGGAGTGCAAAGATATAAAAAAGATTCAAGTTTACAAATCGAAATTCATACATTTTTTGTCCCATTCAACTATTTCTAGAGCAGTTAATTGACTATTAACAATTTGAAATCGAATTGCAGTCCTAACCAAATGAAACCCATGTAAACCGCAAGCTCCAGGGTTCATATACATCATATTCAAATGAGGGTCTTTTTTAACCATCAAAATATGAGAATGGCCGCAAATAAATACATCGGGAGGATTTTTAACGAGAGATTGAATGAGCTTCGGATTGTATTTACCGGGCTTGCCACCAATATGAGTGATCCAAAATTTAATTCCATCAATGGTGAATTTATTATGCAATTTGTACCACCCTTTTACATCGGTGCCATCAACATTTCCAAAAACGCCTCTTACGGGCTTTCCCAACTTGAAAATTTGATCATGCAATGCCAAATTTAACCAATCTCCAGCGTGCCAAACTTCATCGGCCCATTCAACATGCTTGAGAATTCCCGCATCCCAATAGCCGTGATTATCGCTGAGTAATAAAACTTTCAATTTTTGAATTGTTCTTTAGAAAGGTTAAGAATCCCAATGCCGACAAAAAAGCCATCAATGGATAAACGGGTAACAAATATCTCGCGCAACCTACAGGACCTGCAATAAATGCCAAGAATAGTATCACAATGGCAAAAAACAGCACTAATTGATGCCTTCTCCATTGAAAAGTTGCATAAACTGCAAAAACGAATTTGAAAATCATAAAAACAACAAAGATTCCCATGTAAACCATTTGCCACCAAGGAAGTGCTTTTTTCACATTCCCATCATTAACTCCCATAAACCCAATGCTTTTGTTCCAATTTAAAAAGACCATTGCATCATATCTGCCTGGATCAATAAATGTTACAGCCATACCTCTAAAATGAATAAACCAATATTTGAGTTTCAATAACACTGGAATGGTTTTTCCATCCATATATGACTTTTGTGCTTCAAAATTGCCTGAAAGTTGATTCAATTCAGCATTTTCAATATCATACATCCGTTCAATTTCTGTTTCGTTGTATTGCAATAAGAGTAGTATTTTGCGATTGTAATCGTATGCATTTGTGGTTCCAACAGATGAATAGGTAAAGATTTTGTATTGTTTGTAATTGACAATTGAAAGAATACAAACTACGAAAATCGGAATGATATCAAATAAACTCAGCTTATACCGTTTAAGTAAAAATAAGATGATTGGAAAAATTAGAAATACGAGAAATACTGGCTTTAATAAAATGAGTCCCGTGAGTATCAGAGGGAAAGCCCTCCAATGTCCCTCAAAATAAGTAAAAAAGAGCAACAGCAATAAGAATTGACACAGGATATCGGGCATTAAAAATGCGCCATAAAAAAATTGCGAGGGATAAGTGAGCAACAAGAGCATTGAAACGGACCAAATATTCTGGTGGTATTTATATTTTTCACAAAATTTATGAAGGACAATTGGCACGCACAAAGAAATTAAGGTTTGGAGCAAATAAATGGCGTTATGATTGAAAAACAAGGACTTAATGATTAGCGGATATCCCACTGTTCTTCGCATAGGCTCCAAAAAACGATCAATTTCAATGTTCGATGCAATCCAATTTTCGAATAAAAAAGATGCTTTTTTAGTGTATTCTAGAGAATCAATGAGAAGTGATTCTGACAATAATTGCTTAAAAAAGGCCAATGTTGCTAGGGCAACATAAACCCAAAAAAGTTTACTTTTTAGGCAATATTTTAAGGATTGAACCATTGTAACACCGTAAGAATGATGATGTCGAACAAAAACAAGGCCAATTTAATCTCAAAATAAGGCAAGAAAATAACTAACAGTGAGAGAATCATGACCACGATAGGGAGTATAAAATAACCAAAATGCGTTGAATACTGCATTTTTTTTGGTTCTTTAAGGGTATAAAAATCGGGGTTTCTTTGATCTAGAATTGCTCGAGCATCCTTTTTATAAGGTGTGAAATAAATGTACAATGAGTCACCTTCTTTAATTCTGAAATAAACATCATCGGGCACTTCCACCTGAACGATTCTCATATCTTTTTCAACGGAATCTAAGCAACTTACAAAAATTGAATTCTGATTGAAATCATGAATATCAAATTCTTGCATGATACTATCTTCTTCTATGTGATTTAATACATGATAAAGATGCACTCTCGGATTGGCAATTTCAACAAAAAAATGGAATGCAGCAACACAGAAAAAGAGGACTGCAAAAGTTGTTGCCAATCGATTGATTTTTAATTCCATAGTGAATTGGCAGCAATATAGGTAAATACTGAGATTAAATCTCAGTATTTATATCCCATTGTTCTAAATAATCGGCAACACGTCTAACGAACATGCCACCCAAACCACCGTCAACAACTCTATGGTCGTAGCTATGGCTTAAATACATCATATGACGAATTGCAATCACATCACCAAATTCAGTTTCAAGAACAGCAGGTTTTTTACGAATTGCACCTACCGCCATAATTGCAACTTGCGGTTGGTTAATCACGGGAGTACCCATAACATTACCGAAAGAACCAACATTTGTTACAGTATAAGTACCGCCTTGAATTTCATCTGGAGTTAATTTATTGATACGGGCACGTGCAGCCAAATCGTTTACAACTCTTGTAATTCCAAGTAAATTCATTGTGTCTGCATTTTTAATTACAGGAACAATGAGGTTACCATTTTGTTGAGCAACGGCCATTCCAACGTTTACATTCTTTTTCTTCACAATTTTATTATCGCCTTCCACAGATACATTGATCATAGGGAAATCTTTAATGGCTTTCGCAATCGCTTGAATGAAAATTGGGGTAAAGGTTATATTTTCACCTTCTCTTTTCTTGAAGGAATCTTTAATTTTATTTCTCCAATTCACCAAATTGGTTACATCGGCTTCAACGAAAGAAGTTACGTGAGGACTTACTCGTTTACTCATGACCATGTGATCGGCAATTAGTTTACGCACTCTATCCATTTCTATAACTTCATCACCAGCACCCACAGAAATAGCCGGTGCAGAAACGGTTTTCACCTCAACTTTAGCAGCTTCGGCAATTGGCGCAGGCACTGATTGGGTCAATTGTGGAGTCTCAGGAATGATTGTACTCGAAGCATGAGAAACAGAAGGCATTGTTTCTTTTTGGTTTACAAAGCTCAAAATATCGCTTTTAGTGACCCTGCCATCTTTACCCGTTCCTGGAATCAATTCCAATTGCGACATTGAAATACCTTCTTCTCTTGCAATATTTAGGACCAAAGGAGAGTAAAAACGACCTTCCGTGGTATTCACATTGACATGATTTTGGGCAATTTCAGCAATTTGACTCTCAATATTTTGAGCTGCAATTTGAGTCATTGATTCAACAGGTTCAATGATTGGTTGTACCGATGCGACAACCTGATCAACAGGTGCATCGGCATCGATGTACGCAACAGCGTCACCTACTTTTACAACATCGCCGTCTTTATAAACTTGCTTAACTAAGATACCGGCCTCAGTACTGGGAATTTCGCTATCAACTTTATCGGTTGCAATTTCAACGATAGGTTCGTCTTTTTCAACTTTTTCACCCACGTTTTTCAACCAGCGAATTACAGTTGCTTCTGCAATACTCTCGCCCATTTTGGGCATAAGAATTGGTTTTTCTGCCATAATATTAAGAATTGCAAATTTCGGCATTTTTATTTGCAACCACAAATTTATTAAATTTCGGAGTGCAATTTATTCTAAATCATCACTCGAATCATCGTTATCTGTATGTATTCCAATGAGTTTCATTAATTCAGAAACATCATTTTGTTTTTCAAAATCATGCTGTTCGCTGTAAGCAAAATGCATATTTCTTAAGATTCGCTTAAAAATCTCAATCGACGAACACGGCAAATAGAAGTTTTCTTGCTGTTTTACATGAATCACTTTTAAAAATGCGTCAATACTTTCTTTGTTGAAAATTTGTCCTTTGCTAAACGGATTGAAGTAAAAATCAACACTTTCAACATTTGACAACAAAAGTTGATGATTCAAAAATACCCCAAGGTGATTGGGCGGCGTTTTCATTTTGCAATACGCGAGTACAAAATGCTGTGGTAAATTCACACCAAATACTGGCATTCCAAGATCTTGAGCAATCACCATATACAAAATTGCCAAACTGATTGGGTTGCCCAATTTGGTTTCGAGTACTCTTGGCAAAAGGGAATTTTCAGGTGAATGATAATTTTCGTGATTCCCTTTAAATCCGTATTTCTCGTAAAAAATATAATTTAAAATTGCAATCTGATCGGCAGGATTATTTACACCCGAGAGCAAGACCCATGCATCAATTTTAAACTGATTCAATTGGGATTTTAACGACTCTAATTTCAATCCTGGATACTGAATTCTGCTTGCGAGAATCCAACCTGTAAGGGTTGATGGCTCTGGCGAATCTATCCAATCATTCACGTCTTGAAAGAGTAATTGTTGTTGAATAATTTTTAAAATCCTTTCAATTTTCACATTGAATTGAGGAAATTCATTATCCAACCAAATTTGCTCTAGATCATCAACAGCAGTGATTCCTTCTTCCAAAAACTTTTGCTCAACAATTTCAACAACTTCTAGATCATCATCATCCAATAGTTGAATCATTGCCCGCAATTGATTTGGAGTCAACACGATATTTATTTTTTAGGTTTAGCCTTCGCAGTTGTTTTGGTTGCACTCGCTTTCTTGCGTGGTGCAGCTTTTTTCGCTGGTGCATCTTTTTTACTTGTTGCCCCTTTTTTAGAAGTAGGTGCTTGATTTTTAATAATTTCAATCACTTGCTCATAGGTAAGACTTTCCCATTCAACATTTGAAGGGATTTTAACATTGTCTTTTGCAAACTTGATAAAAGCGCCATAGCGACCATTTAAAATCTGAATTGATGTATCTTGGTCAAATGTTCTTAAAATCTTACTCGCCTCGCTGATTGCTTTAGCTTCACACAATTCAATGGCTCTATCCAATGAAATTGTAAAAGGATCATCTCCTTTAGCCAAGGAAACAAATAAATCACCAAACTTAATGTAGGGTCCAAATCGACCCTTATTCACCGTGAGAAGTTCATTTTTAAAGTTTCCAATTTCGCGAGGTAATTGAGGTCTACTAAAATAATCATCGAGAAACGCAACAACTTCTTCATTGGTTGTTTCTAGAACATTTGTTCCGGCAGGCAAGCTATAAAACTTATCGTTGTACTTTACATAAGGACCATATTTGCCCTTTCCAACAACAATTGGCTCACCTTTATATGTCATTGATTGTTTCGAAAGTTTAAACAATTGCAAGGCTTCTTCAAGGTTAATTGTTTCTAAACTCTGGTTGGCCATTAAACTTGCAAATTTTGGAGTTTCTGTTTCTTCCTTGGAACCAAGTTGAACGAGAGCGCCATAACGTCCCAGTCGAACAATTACATGAAGACCAGACTCAGGGTCTACACCTAAAATTCTCTCTCCCGTTGCGCGCTGACCAGATTCATTTGTCAATTCAACACTTGCCGAAAAAGGAGTATAAAACTCTTGAATCATAGACTGCCAAGCTTTTAATCCTTTAGCAATTTCATCAAATTCTTTTTCAACAGAAGCGGTAAAACCGTAATCCATAATCTCATGAAAATTTAACAGAAGAAAATCGGTTACAATTGTTCCTATATCGGTTGGGAATAATTTATTTTTTTCATAGCCAAATTTCTCTTCAACTACTTTTCTTTCAATTTGTTGATTCATCAATACAAGTTGAACAATTTCTCTTTTCGAACCTTCACGAGATTCAGAAACAACATAGCCTCTTTTTTGAACAGTTTGAATGGTTGGTGCGTAAGTAGAAGGTCTACCAATGCCCAATTCTTCTAATTTTTTAACTAACGATGCTTCAGAATAACGAGGCGCACTTTTTGCAAAACGCTCAGTCGCCTGCACTTCATTGCTCGTTAATTTCTCATTTATGGCAACTGCCGGCAATACAGATTCATCGCTTTCTTCATCTTCATCAAGATCGG
>CAIRMY010000100.1 GCA_903879775.1 uncultured Bacteroidota bacterium | reverse complement strand
TATTTTAAATCGAATTTTAACAAAACCTTTTTCATCGACCATCGGTCGTTGGTCATCTGTATCTAATAACATTGTCCAAGCGCAGTGGAAACCAATGTTTTCTATATAAGAGACTTCTATACTTGTTCTATTTTTCTGAAAAGCAATTGGAATATCGGGACTTTCGAACCCAAAATATTCTATTCCCATAGCATCTTTCAACCAATATTTAAGAATAGACGGGAATGTTTCGTCTTGAAAGCTTCTTTTTATATCTGATTGTGAATCGAGGATATTTAAGATATGTTGAGTGGTTGATAATTCGGAAAAAGTGAATCCGATTTTCCATCGAACTACATTTCCCTCAATACCTAGCAATGAACTTTTTACTTGGAAATAGAAGGGAGAGAAGGTGGGGTTTTCTAATGTTAAGAGTCTTTCTAATTTAAATTTACTTGGATATGAAATATCGAGTGAAATATTATCTTTACTCGTATCATTTTGAATTTTGTCGCTAAAAAGGACTTTTTTTTGCTGAAGAATGATTTGATCATTGAGTGGAATATTATCTGTATTTGAAAGATAAATTTCCTGCTCTGGACTGGTAATTGCTTTGAAACTACTTCCTTCAATGATTGTTTTAATCTCAGAATCTGGATTCCATTGATATTTGGCATAAAACGATTCCGGTACAATTTCAAGAGGTGCAATTCTTGCAATTTCATTTAAGAAATAATTGGAAACCGATTGGTTTAAATTATCAGTATTTTTATTTGAAACTTGTTCGAGCATATCGCCCAATACAAATGATATTGAAGTTAAAGGATCAATTTTCTGCTGGCTGATGAATTGATTTAAGACAACTTCACATTCAGATTGGGTAATTTTCCAATTAATTTCAATTGCATCTATATCTGTTATGAGTGCTAAATATTTATCATTCCAAGTGTCGAAGGTGAAATTTTCTCCGGTAAATGGCATCGACATTGAAGCGTATAAGAGCGAACGAATTTTGCGGTATTGAGTAATGAGATCAGCTGCATGCAAGCGATTTACAACTCCCTCAAAATAATTTGCTGTTTCGTTGAATGTAGGAATAATATCGGCAATTAGAACTTGTTCAGAGAAGGCTGCATTTTTAAGCATTTCTAAACTTTGCAAATGCCAAATGATAGAATTTGTAAGATCTGCTTTGTGGCGGCGCAAGGGTGCGCCCCCTTTTAACCATTGCTGCTTCATTTGAAGGGCTAAGTCTCGCAAATCTTTGATGTTATTCGTTATCGTGTCTCCAATAATATGTCCTAAAACAAGGGGTAAACTACTGCTAAAGAAGCGATTTAAACTTCCATCAGTTCTTGAATTTGCGTCGTAATATTGAATGTTACGAGAAATCTGAAGGATTGCCGAAAAAATATCGTTTCTATTGGTTGTGCGACTCAACGAGGCGAGATTGCTAATAGCTTCAACGTCGCTATTAATTCCAATTTGACGATTATGATTTCTATCCCACTTCAAATTAATATTGATTAGCTTCTTTTAAATAGAAAGGATAAACATAGTTTCCACGAGAATTGGTGGAGCGAATCATGAAGTGAATATGTATTTTGATCATACCTTCTTCGGGAATGATATCAAAATCGACAGATTCAGTTACAATCATTGGTTGAAACTGTGTTAAACCACTGATGATATTTTCTTCAATTGTTTTTAATGTAGCTTGATTTGGTATTTCAAACAGCAATGGGGTTAAATCAATTCCAAAATTTCGATGGTAAATTCTTTCACCGGGGCGGGTTGAAAGGAGTAAATGGATATTTTGTTCGATAAGATTTGCACCATCAATTAATGCAGTTTTGCCAGTTGATGCATTAATTCGAAAAGGAAATTTAATGCCAATACCTAAAAATTCATCTTTATTTTTTGAAGAACTCATCCGCCTATTAAAACTGTTGGACATAAACTCATAACGGTACCGCCATGTTGGCACGTATCGCCCATTCGAGCTGCAGGTTTTCCTTTGATTAATACAGTGGCTGAGCCTTTCATTATTTTATCAGGTGGGCCAACACAAACGCAATTATCACCCATCAGGGCGGCAGGCAATCCGCCAATTAAAACAGTGCTAGCACCTGGTCCAATGATTGGACCACCAACATGAGGAACTGGCACTGGGCCAACCATCGTTTGCATCGGACAAATATGTAAATCGGTTACTCTAGCAGCAGGAGGCATAATGCGAAAATAATGTTTAAGTCGGAAAAACGCACAATTACTTTTAGAGAAAGAATTAATTAATTTTAACGAGTGCACCCTTCACGGTCAAAATACCCGCTGCAGAAATTTCAGCTGTTGCTTTTCCAGCAAGTTTTAGGGTTGTTTTGGCTTCAGCAGTTATTTGAAGACCCGCAATTTTAACAGGGCCAGCGTCGGCCTGAAGCGTCAAATTCTTAGTTGCTTTAACAGTGGCATCTTTTGCACTTTTAATGGTAATGCCGGCAGTACCCAATTCAATGCTGTTGCCATTTTTATCTTTAATGGTGATGCCTTTTGCATCGTCCATTAAAATTGAATTTCCACCTGGAGTTTTTAAAGTTAAATTCTTTTTTTCGTCATCAAATTCAATCGAAACTTTGTTTTTAGAAACAATTTTTCTCATGTTATTTTCAGCTTTCCAAGCTTCGGGCGGTGTATTGGTTTTGTTATATAATGTCCCTAAAATTACAGGTTGAGAGGGGTCTCCGTCTAAAAAAGAAACCACAACTTCATCATCTTTCTCAGGCACAAAGAAAATACCTCTGCCTTTTCCAGCATCGGGGAAAGTAAGTCGTGCCCAAACAAGTGCATCTGTTCCAAAGTTGGGCAATAGAATTTGAATCCTGAGTTGTGAATTAGGATCTCCATCGAGTTTAGTTACTTTTCCAAGGTGTAAACCAGTAACTGGACTATTGCTACCACCCAATGTTTCATTGTTCACTGAATGGAGTTGTTCCCAAATAGATTTTTCATTAATTCCAAAGTTCATTGTGGTGGTGAACATACCATCTGAAAAACTATGTTGAATACCTGAGCAGTAAAACTTACCACTCATTTTACCCATTCCTTTAATTTCAACAATATCGCCTAATTCAACATCTGCTTCACCTAAAACGGTTACAAAACCAGTATAACTTGCCAATAATGAACGAACTATTTTTCCATTTACAATGCCCTTTAAAGAATCCGCTTTGTGAATTCCAGCGGTATATACGCCAACTGCCTCTTTAGGTGCAGCCATATCTTTTATTTTGGTGGCGGTTGTGATTGTTGGCAACGGTGGAACATCAGTTGTGTCGCTTGCGCCTATTTTCACCTTGCCAGTGTCGTAATCCCAATGTTGAACCGACATGCTTTTAATAGCAGGTTCGCCAGTTGCATGACTTTCAAAGGCGAGAATATCACTTCCATAAGAATAAGTAAATGAGGCGCTAGATGAGAGCACTGGTTTTTTAGCAATGACTTTATTGTCGAAATTTGCAACTAGAAATCCATTTGCTTGGGCTCTCATAAGCAGAAAGTCCCAATCACAGACTCCATATTGAACTAGTTTTTCATGCTCAATGGTACAAGAATCGGTAGTTGCGGTAACACCTGAATAATTCCCGATAAGTGCTTTCATAATGGCATCATCTTTTTTCTTTAGGAATATTTGCGTATTTCTACCTTTTGTCATTCCAATGGCTTTATCGGCACAATGGATGATGATAAAACTTTTATTCAAGCTAATTTCAGTAGCAATACCGGTAACTATACCTGTGAAAACTGCTGAAACAGATGTTGGCGTTCCACCAATTTTAATGACAATTGGATCGCCAATATTGACAGTATTGCTTTCAAAGAGATCGAACTTTTGTAAAGCAACATCACCATCAAGAATTCTAATTGAAGCTCTGCAGATTTTATTGATAGACTTTTCTACTTGAATATCATAAACATGCGGCGACAATTTAGATGCAGCACCATTAACTGTAAATTCTATAGTTACAGTTTCATTATCATTACCAAAAAGGGACATTTTATGTTATTTTAAAGGTGGGAAATATAAAAGTGAACCTAATTTCAGATTTCGAATTGATTTAAGTCCATTAATTCGTGCAACTTCAATATAATATTTAGAATCACCATAAATTTCTTCACAAAGGCTCATAATGGTGTCGCCTTCTTTTATTTCAATTTGGTGAGACACATCTGGCGATTGTCTACTTTGTTCGGCAAGCATTGCTTTTGCAGAAATAACTTCTAAAAATTGTGTTTGAATTGTAGCTCTAGTTGGTTCACCTTTGTCGTTAAATCTACCATAAATAATTTGGTATTCTTTAACAGTTGCTTTCATATTAAGACTGTCGCCCCATTCAATTAATAGATAATGAGGTCTATGAGTTGAAGATTCGTAACCTACAATATCTTCAAATATTTCAATTCTCTCACTTAGAGAGAGTAAGGTTTCAGCCGCTGGTAAACCCGCAGATAAAGAAAACATATAAACTGGTTCAGCCGCTGGATCAATCACTAATTCTACATAGAGTAATTTGGGTTTTATATTTACAAACTTCGGATTGATACCCGTAAAACCGGTAGGTTGAGTTAAATTAAACGTGTGGGCAGTTTTAACTTTCAGAGTACTCGGATTGAAAGGAAATTTGTACATCAATTTACTAAAATTAAACGCTAACATTGGTTTAATTTTAGGAAAAACAGATTGCGTACAGCTTACGTCTTTGAATGCTTGTATTTGAAATTTATTGAAAGATGTCAGTAAACCAGTTGGCATAATTAACGTTTATTTGTTTTTTTAATGGCATTTTGAATTTTTTTATCCAATTCTTCCATTAAGGTTAATTTAAATTCTTCTAAAATTGAATCAATATCCTCGGTGTCAAATTGGCCATTTTTATCTGATTTTGTTTTATCGTCAGAAGGCTCAATAGAACCACGAATAATGAGTTTTTTAATTTCAGTCATGGTTAATCAATATCATTTAGAAGGGTAACAATGCATCTAAAAGTCCACCTTGAACTCTAATTTGAATGTAAGATGAATATTTCAATTGTACTTCTTCGGTGAGAATACCTGAAGTTTGAGCGTTAAATCCCCCAGTAGTCCATTTTACAGGATAAGCATTGTTGAATAACCAACAATATAAAGGCATGTGTTTGTGATCTAAAGCACTTACAACCACTGGAATTGGAATTCGGCGTTGTGTAACAATACTCAAATTCATCCAGTCAATTAAATAAGAACCCGTGAGCATACCACGTTTTAATGTAAGGGTTCCATAGTCGGTTGAAACTGGAGCAAAAAAAGGGACTTTATTGTCCCCCAAACTATCTGTTTCCATAACGATAGTCCTTTCGATACCAGAGATTTCTTGAAATTTAGTTTCAATGGTACGATTTGGAAGGGGGAAAATAAAGTCCACTCTAAAATGATAGCCCGCTAATGGTTGGTCATCCGTAGAAAAAAACATCTGATCAATTCAAATTAGGCATCATGATCAATCTTAAGCTAGAGAAAGTCCCTCGTGAACAATCGTAATTGTTTCAACAGCAACTTCACTTGCGTCAGATTTCAAATCTGGGTTTTCAACTTTTGAAGGCCAAGCATTTTTCAACACCCATGTCATAATTGCAGCATGTTGCTCATCTAAAAGTTCAATTGTAACAGTCTTACGAACTGGATCGTTCATTTGAACTGCGTTGTACCAATCCCAATATTCTTGGTGGTCTTGGAATACACCTTTTTTAACTACAATATCACCGAACTTGCGCAAACCTGACATTTTTTGTGTGCTAAATTCAACACTTGCACCATCTCTATATTCAATTACATCTAAGGTTGTGTTTAAACCTGTTACTTCATTGCAATTGATAACTGTACTATCGAAAGTCACTCTAAAGTGAAACCTTGGTAGCGGATAATCTGGATTAGCCATATATTTTTATGTTTATTTTTTTTTAGTTAGACAAATGATTAATTAAACTTATGATTCTTGTAATTTGTGAGAGAATTTCAAAACGATGAATTCAGCAGGTCTTACTACAGCCATACCAATTTCAATGTTCATTCTACCTTCCAAAATATCAACTTGCGACATAGTAGTGCCTAAGCCAACGTTCACGAAATATGCTTGATCTCCAGAAGCACCAGCCATAGCGCCTGCTTTCCAAAGATTGTTCAAATAGTTTTCGATCATTGCTTTAACACGAATCCAAGTAGATGCGTCGTTTGGTTCGAATACAGCCCATCCTGTTGCGTTACGTACACTTTCCTCAACCATATTGAAGAAACGACGAACAGAAACATAGCGCCACTCGTTATCGTTACCAGCCAATGTGCGAGCACCCCAAACCAATGTACCTTTACCAGTGAAACTTCTAATTGCATTTACACTCTTACCGCTAATTACATCAACGTTTAAGTCTTCTTGTTGAGCGTCATCAATTTTAACAACTGGTCTAGAAACTGAAGCTAAACTTACGTTTGCTGGAGCTTTCCAAACACCTCTTTGGTTATCAACCATTGCATAAACACCTGAAACTGCACCTGAAGCTGGAACTTTCGCAAGTTCTTTCAAAGTTTCGTTTACAATGTTTTGCAATAATGGATTATTGTCAAATGCAATTTTAGCTAAATTGTCTTTAATTGATTCAGCATCTTCAACAATACTAGAAAGGATATTGCTCATGTCAACACCAAATTTGTACATAGCATCTTTGCTAAGTTTATTTTTAGTTTCAGCATTTTCTTGGTTGGCAATTGAAGCATTCGCAATTGGCTCACCTAAGTCTAGAGTAGCGAAATTACTTGCATTGAAAGCACCAGAACCAATTGCAGCATCTGCAGAAGCGAAGTTTTTCAACAATGCAGAGAATTTTGAGCTAGCGTTAACTTTAACACTCATTTCATTTGCAACAGGAGCACTATTAAAGTTTCCGATAGCAAAATCATAAATTTCTTTCATTGATGAAGCTACATAACCTGCTGCTCCGTTGATGTCTGCTGCATCACCACTAATGTTGTCTAATAGGTTAGTTAAACCCGTTTTGTAATCTTTATTTGAAAACCCTTTGATGTTCGCTAAATCTTTAACTGACATATTCAAGTTTTTCAATGAAAGTGGGTGAGAACAAATTTCTTCTAAAGTTTTGTCTTCTTCACCTACTTTTACTTTAAGGCTTTCATGCTCATATTTGTGAGGCAATGCATTGAATACCCAAGGGTAGTATGCAGCACCATATTTCATGTTGTTTACACCAACTCCATTTCTGAAGTTCAAAACAACATCTTTGTCGCTTCTGTGTAAATATCCTTCATAAACGTCTAAAACAGCAACTCTGTCTTGCATTTCTGCGCACTGCATCAACATTGCTTGTTGAAGGCTGTAGCACTGGTCAGATTTTGGCAATAAAACTGCATCAGGACAAACCAAAATTGTTGGTTGGTTTTCTCTTCTGCAAGCGTTTAAACCATTTTCAAGCGCTTCAAAATCAATGTCGTCTGAATAAGATCCTACTGAAACGATGTAACATTCACCTCCGCCATTTGCGAAAAATAAACGTACAGAATCATAAAGGAAAAACGATTTGTCTGCATTTACTGCTGTAACTTGTAAAGAAGAATCTAGTTCAACACTAATTTCTTTAGGAACGTAGCCTCCGCCGAAATTTTCAACGTAGTCTAACATAGATGAAACGTGTACTGCGTTGTTTTTTACGCTAGCACCGCCCTTGATTGCTTTGGCCGTGTAACCAACAAATGCAGGAACTGCTGTTGGAACTTGACCTACGGAAGGTGGTAAAGTAGAAATCTCTTCTACATACACACCAGGGGTTTTGTAATTTGCCATAGTATTCGAATTTTTTTAATTGATAGTCACAAAACTATTGAATTATAACTTGATTTCTTTAAGAAGTGCTGCAAAATGTGGATAACTAGGAGATTTACCCAAATCTCGCAATGAAAAACTAGGGGTTTTTACCTTTAATTTTGTCTTTGTTCCATCTTCTGAAACCCAATAAGAATAACATTCTAAGTGGTTTAATTCATGTACTTTGATGGAGTTGTTTGATTTGAAAAACACAAAATCAGAGTTATCAACATTTTCTGCTTTAAAGGTGGTGTTTTTGCTTTCGTCGTCGATTAAATTGGGTATTTTTTTATTTTTAACATTGCCGCGAATTGCATAAAACAGAGGATATGATTTTGAATCGGCAATAATCTTTATTTCGTTGGAAATCTTTGATATACAACTTGCAAGAAAAATAGACGGGCCACTAATCATAATTTTTAAACTTCCTAATTTTTGATAACCTGTAGGAAGCGATATGAGTTTATCTGCTTTCAAGATTTTACCTTCATTGAAATTCACCAACATTGGAAATTTTTCTAAATTTTCAATTTCTAAATTAAAATGATGCTGATGATAAAAAATTGGCGAATCATCAATTTCGGTATATTGCTGGAATGTAAAATCGTTTATTCCCAAATAAAATTCTAATTCTAACGATTCATTTAAGGGCATAATTTCAGGCAGATTTAGTTGATTTACGGAAAACGAAATTTTAAGTTCATTGTTCGTAAATTTCCAATTGTGCCTGTGGTTTTTTAACCAAAGTTGTGTTTTTTCACTTGGGAAAATTCCCAAACATTCCATTTTTTCTGACCTAAAATATGGATGAAAACTCTTAATGGTTAGCCAATCGCAGAAGCTCATAAATTGTCAAGATTTTTACCAATGCCTTTGATTAATGCACTTTCATTATTTATTGAACTGTCTTTATAGATTGGAATCATGCCAATTTTATAACAAACATGGGGCAATAATTTCGACCCCATACTTCCCCACAAATTGCTTAAATCACGTACATCCATGTTTTGTAATTCGAATGTAATTGAATCTACATCGCTAGGTAAATTGGGCAATTCAGTGTGAGTGAATTTATTGTTTGTTATGTAATATTGAAGAATCCAGGAAATTAAATTCACACCATCGGGATATTGTTTTCCAGTATGTGAAGCGGAAAATAACAAGTATAAGTTAATGAGTGTTGGTGTATTTCTTCCAAAATTTCCCTGCCAACCTCCAACTTTGTTTAACGTTTTGTCTTCTTCAATTCTAAGTAAAGTGAAATTGATAATGTTGTCTTGTTGGAGGGCTTTGTTTCCACTTTGATCAACAATATTAGACAATATGATAACGTCTTCAGAAATCCCAAATGCATATTTTACTTGGGAATTAATTTCCTTTTCAATTGCATTTAAAATTTGAAAAATCATAAGTTAACGTTTTAATGCCCAAACAATGAGTCGGGCAATATAGATTCCAAAAAATGAAATTCCAACTATGATAAAATACAATGTTTCTACTCCTTCAAAAAACTTAGCCAAGTCAATCATTGTATCTGTAATGATATTTGCAAAAATGTAATAGAAGATGAAACCCATTAAAGGTGCCAATAATAAGGTTGCAAAAAACCATTTAACTTCTCTTGCAAAGGCAACTTTAAATTGTTCTTTCTTTTTGCTTTCGAACTTTTTAAATAATGAATCTTGGCTTTCAGATGCCGCTTTAAAGCTCTTGCGATAAAGCTCTCGCTCTGTTCTTTGCTCTAATCGTTTAAATAAAACATCTGGATTCATTAACGCAAACCTAATAAAAAAATTTGAAATTAATATAAAATTCAGTGAGTTATTGTATTTTCATAATTTTTAGAGGTCGATTGGATATAATTCAAAGAGAATTCGATAATTTTGACACTGGATGATTGCAGACAATTTCATTAAATCCATATCTGCCGAATTAAAATGGTTGGAGAAACTCGTTGAATATAGAGTAGGGGCTTTCCATGATCCCAATTTAGAATTTGATTTAATTCCTTTTGATGATTTTTCAAATCATGACGATATTTATGCAAATATTATCAAGCATTACCAATTTAATGACATTGAAAGGGGGATTTTAATTATCGCTTTTGCCAATTATTTTTACAATCAAATCTTCGATCCAATTGTTGATTTAAAGTTAAAATATCCCAATAGAACTCAAGTTGGAGGTCTGCTTGTAAATCAGACTGAATTCTCTCCGAATTTAGAATTTGTTTGTTTTTTGCTCACAAAAGAAACACTCTCTGAAAGGATTGAATGCTATGATATTTTTAAGGGAAATTCCAGTTTGTTGAAATTTTTTATCATTGAATTCGATTCTAGAAATCAGTCAGGGTCTATATGGCATAAAACTTTTACAATTAGTTACGATTATTCACAATTGATTTTAACTGGCTCGGTGAGCAAGCCTGATTTTTCTTCTGATTTTCCCGCGAAATTGCTCACTACAAATTCTAGTTGGGGTGATTTGGTACTGCCAGAAAATACGTTAAATGATTTGAACGAAATTATATCATGGCATTACAATGAAGAAAAAATTAGGGAAGATTGGGGATACAATAAAATTGTTAAACCGGGTTTTCGAACAGTTTTTTTTGGGCCTTCGGGTACCGGAAAAAGCTTAACAGCTGCAATTTTAGGTCAAAAATTGGGCATTGATGTATACAGAATTGATATCACCAAAATTGTTTCGAAGTATATTGGCGAAACAGTGAAAAATCTAGAGAATTTATTTAAACAGGCCGAAAATAAAAATTGGATTTTGTTTTTTGATGAAGCAGAATCGTTATTTGGACGCAGAACTTCAGGAAGTTCTGTGAATGATAAATACGCCAATCAAGAGGTGGGATATCTCTTGCAAAGAATTGAAGATTATCCGGGAATTGTAATCATTGCAACCAATTTGAAATCACAAATGGACGAGGCATTTTTAAGGAGATTTCAAAATTACATTCACTTCCCTCAACCCGAACATGATTTGAGAGAGTTGCTTTGGAAGAATTCCTTCAAGAGCGAAAATAGCTCGTTAAAGTTAGATATAGATTATAAAAAATTGGCAAGTCAATTTGAAATTACTGGCGGCGTAATTTGCAACGTAATTAGGACATGCTTGATACAAGCAATTATAAATGAGACGAATGTTATCAATACCGACGATGTAGAGCTTGCGGTAAGGAAAGAATTGTCTAAAATGGGTCAATTTTATTCAAATCGATAAACATGGCTATTGAAGGTGCAGAACTGGTTCAGAATGATAGAACGACTCTTGATACAAATCGGAGCGCACCTGATTTATTAAATGCTCCGAGTCCTTCAAAAATAAAAGATCCAGTCAATTCGGAGACTGAAAGCGATGATGGAAATGCGGTAGTTAAAAAAGATAATTCTCTTAAAGTCAATCAAAGTATTTCATTGTTAGAGGGAAAGCGATCTTTCGGAGCAAGTTTCATGTCGTTTTTTGGCAAAGATTCAACCTTTATCCAATTACAAAAGAAAATTGATCTCCTAAATACTGCCAAAACTCCAGCTGATAGAAACAAAATCAAAACAGAAGTTTTATCATTGGGTCAAAGTTGGTTGGCAAAACATGTGGATGTTAAAAATGAAAACGACCAAAAGAAAAGAGATTCGATTCAGAAAATTGTAGATGGCTTAAAAACTGAAAAGTCACCGGAAAAGAAAGATTCAGGGTCCAAAGAAATGGAAATTGTTTCGATGTCCGACAAATCTACTTTTGGAGAAAAAGTGATGTCTGCAATTACTGGAAATGAAAGTGAATTCATGGAAATTGAAACGGAGTTCGCGAATCATTTGGTTTTAGCTCAAGGGAAAATAAAGTCATTAGAATTACTCTTCAATGTTGTTAAATCGGCGAAAGATTTAAAATCGAAAGTTGAATCATATTCCTCAAAAATTGAAAAAAGTACTTCCGATAGTGATATTCAGAAATTAGGTGTTTTAAATAAAATAAAAACCAATTTAGGTGCAGTTTCTTTCGATTACAACATCAATAAAAATATTTTGGTTTCGGCAACTGACATAGACTTATCTAAAGCGTTGGAAGCGCAAATTGTGGTTGATAAAGCTCAAATATTTGTCACTTTTAATGGTGATAAACAAATTTCAGGAGAGGTCAATGGTTTACAATTGTCAAAAACTGAAGCTTCATTTACCTCCGCAAAAATTGAATACAACCAGGCCATCAATTTTGCTGAAGGAGTGGCTGTGGTAAAGCCTAAAATTGAAGTGCTTAAAATCGACGGTGGCTATGATGTAATTGCTACTGGAGGGTTAGATGTTGCAGTAGGTGAAAGGGTAAATATTAAAGCTGCAGCCAATGTGGTAGCGAATTACAATACTGTTACAGAAAAATGGGGTGTTGAAATTTCTGATTGTTCCATTACAGGCGATATTGATAAAATTGTAAATTTCGACATAAAAACTTTAAATTATAAAGATGGTGTTTTGAGTGCTGCCACGGCTACGGCATCTATGAGTTATAATGAAGATAAGCTTACAGGAAATATAACTGATGTTTCAGTATCTAAAGATGGCATTAATTGGGGAAGTGCATCATTGACTCATTCAGGTGAAATTGGCATTGGGAATGCGGTTTCGGTTAAAAATGCTTCAGCTGAAATCAAAGGCAAAAAAGACAATTATTATAAAAAATTTAGTGGCGGTTTAACTTTAGATTTTGGAATTCATAGTGTAGGTAGTATTACTGCATCTGGAGATGTACAAGTTACTCAAGTTGAAAGTGGTTGGAACACCATTGTTTCAAACGGAAGTTTGGCTGTAGATATTTTGGATGGACTCGTTCATTTAGATGCATCTGGAATTAACTATGCCGAAGGAAAATTAACCATACAAGCAAGTGAACTCAAATTAATAACAGGTTTAGATGCTTTACCCAATATTGCGGCAAATGGTAAAGAAATTTCATATTCGAAGGAAGAAGGTTTTGATTGGGCAGAAATTTCACTTGGTAACTTAGGTGAATTCTCGGAGTTTGAAATTTTTAAATTTAAAGTGCCAGATATTAAATGGTTGGGGAAAAAAGACAATTATAAACTGAGATTCGAAAACGGTGAAATTAGCTCTTCTGCATTTAATGGAAATTTATCGGCCAGTGGAATGGGCACAATCGTATGGGATTATAAAGCAGGTAAACCCATCGAATTTGAATCGGCATCGTTAGGTTTTAAGGCTGAAACGCCAGATGATATGCCTTCAAGTTATTTACCAGACGGAATTTGGCCCTTCAAATTTGATTTTTCATTTCCAGTAGTTCCACTTGCTGGTATACATGCGGGTTTTGGTCTTGAATTTTATGGAGGGACAAAAATATCTGTAACTGGAAATATGGATTATTTAGCTGCATCAGGATTCAATTTTACTGGTAAACCTAGTTTTGATGTTACGTTGGGTTTTGGAATTTCTGTATTTGCGGGTGTTGGAATTCCCAATATTGCCCAATTAGATGCTTATGCTTCGGCCGGTGCTGAAACAACGGCAAAGGCTGAGCTTGAATTAAATTCTAGTGCAAAGAAAAAAGAGGGTGGAAAAGGTTTTGACTTTTCTACTGTAAGCGGCACTTATAATTTGTCTGCTACTGCAAAAGCAGTTGTAAAAGCAGGAATTCGGGCAAAAGCATTAATGATATTTGAAAAGAAGATTTATGAAATTAACATTGGCGATTGGAATTTAGGCGAAGGTAAAAAAACTGGGGTATTGGGACTTGGTTCTGAATCGAAAGTTGCTAAAACTGAAGCTGGATCTACAGGTTTCTTCGCTAAAAATGTGGATAGTCCGTTTCAAAGTGAACAAAGTGATTATTTGAAAAAATTAAATGTGCTTTCAATTTATCTACCAAAGAATGCCGATACTTCTCCAGGATTAACGAATATAGACGGGTTCTTAAATACAAACGCTGTTGTAGAACCAGTAAGGCTTGAGGAAAACTTTAATTTAGCTAAACAAGTTATGGATAAAGTTCCCAAAAGAACGGATGCCATGCTTTCTGTATTGAATGATATGGAGGCTAGGAAGCAAAGACAATTCTTTATTTGGCAATCCAATAAAGACAAACGACTCGCGGAATACAAGGCTATCAAATCAAATGTTTCTGAAATTCAAACCAGAACAACTGAATTAGGTGTTAAAATTAAAGCCTCGTTAACCCTACAAGACAAAACTGAAATTACAGATTTCATCAGAGAATATTCAACTAAATTAGTTCAACTCGAGGAGCAGTTAACCCATGCAAAAGTTAACTTTGAAACCATTGAACAAAGGTCTGAAGGTTAATGATTATGAATAAAACCTAAAATGGAAAACAAAAATAGCATTCAATTAAATTCAACCTGTATAGAAAGAGAATTTTCTTGGCTAGAAAATTTAATCAAATATCAATTAGGTAAAGCTGATTCGGAATTAATTGACAGAATAGAAAAACAAGGAGAAATACAGCCGCCCAATCTTACAGCAGGAACTTTCTATACCGATTTTATTGTTGAAAACAATATCAATGGAATTGAACGTGGAATTTTATTAATTGCTTTAGCATCTTATTTAAAGCCGAAAATATTTGATCCGCTTTTGGAACTTGCTCTCAATGAAAAGCTATTTGATACCCGTTTAGGAGGTATTATTTCTAATAATCAAAATACTTTCATTCCTACTGGTGAAACAATCATTTTCTTGCTTACAAATGATTCGATTGCTGAACGCTTAATTATTATGGATATTTTAGAAAATAACCATTGGTTTTTTGATCAGCAAG
>CAIRMY010000099.1 GCA_903879775.1 uncultured Bacteroidota bacterium | reverse complement strand
AAGATTTCATGAAATACCGTCAACAGAATATTGCATTTGATAAAGATGGCCGCCCTGTGTTTTTAGCTGAAACTGCATTTATTTTGAGAACTGCAATCGATAAATATCCCGATATTGAATTCCACACAACGAGCGAGCACTAATTCTCGAATTATATTCGGTACATATATCCAACTCCAAATACCCAGCTATTCTGCCAAGCAGAAGCACCTGGTTTCACTAAATCTTTATCAAAGATTGCAATTAACGTATAGTTGAAGTTGAAATGTTTGGTAATTTTAGCCACGATACTTAAATCTATACGACTATCTAATAGTGGTCTCGAAGATTGATAAGGCAAGAATCCCAAATAGTTGAATTTAGCCAAAATCACTTTGTTCACATCCAAATATTTTGTGGCACCCATTTGAATCTGCATCCCAAATTCATTGTCAACGTATTTACCTTTTTGCACCCTAGCAATCACCTCTTCCTGACGGGTTTCATACAGTTGTTGATTAATTAAATAGGTTTGTTTTAAGGTAACGTACCCCAAACGCACATAATAATCTTGTCCAAATTTATTTTCTGTACCAATCGCCACTTGCGTTTGTCCTTGGCTCAAGAAACTGGTAGTTAATGTTTTAACTTCTCTCCCAACGGGGTCCTTACGATAAACAAAACCAGGTAGAATTTGTGTTTGGAAATTCAATCCACCGTAAATCGATAAAGAAGGATATTCCGGGAATTCATGACCAAATTTACTATCGAGGAAAAAGTTGTCAATATTTTTGCGTGTACTCCAAAACCCTGATCCGAAAATATCGCTTTGTTGGTTTGCAATCACACCTAAATTTAATTTGAGGGAATTATCCCAACTCATTTTATCTCTTTTGAGGTTGGCAAAAGCGTTAATCATTCCGGTAATTGTAACGTTATTGGATGCACCACTCGTCCAGTTGGGTGATGAGTTTGCCAATGAGAAATTCAATTTAAAATCAGCGCCATAAAACCATGTACGTTTAAAAGTACTATCCTTTTGGATTGACAAATTCTGATTATTTGGCAATGTAGGAGGCACAATGGTTGAGAGTGCAGAGAAAAGTATTGAATGCAGCATTCTAGAATGAGTGACACAAAGTTGATACAATAAAATCAAAAAAATGCAAAGAGGCTTTCCACAAATGTGAATTGCAAAAAAAAAACCGCCATTGGCGGTTTTTTCTATAATTTATAGTGTGAAATAAAATTAAGCGTTCATATTGCCTTTAAGCACTTTTTCAACAATTTCAGCAGCTTCTTGAAGTGCAATTGCAGAATAAACTTTTAAGCCACTCTCGTCGATAATTCTTTTTGCTTCTTCAGCATTTGTACCTTGTAAGCGCACAATGATAGGAATTTGAACATCACCAATTTTACGGTAAGCTTCAACAACACCATTTGCAACTCTATCGCAACGTACAATACCACCAAAGATATTGATTAAAATTGCTTTAACATTAGGGTCGCTCATGATAATTCTAAATCCAGCTTCTACAGTTTCAGCGTTAGCAGTACCTCCAACATCTAGGAAGTTAGCAGGTTCACCACCACTTAATTTGATAATATCCATTGTGGCCATAGCCAAACCAGCACCGTTCACCATACAACCAACGTTTCCATCGAGTTTTACATAGTTAAGATTGTATTTGCCTGCTTCAACTTCAGTAGGATCTTCTTCCGCTAAATCGCGCAATTCTAAGAAGTCCTTGTGGCGATAAAGTGCGTTATCATCTAAATTAACTTTAGCGTCAACAGCAATTATTTTATCGTCAGAAGTTTTTAAAACAGGGTTGATTTCAAACATCGCAGAATCAGTTTCATCATAAGCTCTATACAAAGCGCTAACGAATGCAACCATTTCTTTGAATGCCTTTCCTTCAAGACCTAAATTAAAGGCAATTTTACGCGCTTGGAAAGGCTGTAAACCAGTGCCAGGGTTAACCCACTCTCTGTGAATTTTTTCTGGGTGATTTTCTGCAACCTCTTCAATATCCATACCTCCTTCAGTGGTATAAATAATTACATTTTGTTTTTTCTGACGATCCAAAAGTACACTCATGTAGTATTCTTTTGGTTCGTTAGGTCCTGGATAAAATACGTCTTGAGCAACCAATACTTTACTTACAACTTTGCCTGCAGCACCAGTTTGGATTGTCACCAAAGTGCCACCTAACATATTTGCCGCAATTTCAGCTGCTTGATCAGCTGACTTTGCCACTTGTACTCCACGTTGCTCAGAGCCTTGAATTTTACCTTTACCTCTTCCTCCAGCGTGGATTTGTGCTTTTACAACACACCAACCACTGTCGAATTCAGTTTTTACACGCTCAGCAGCTTCTTTTGCTTGCTCAGGAGATTCTGCAACAAATCCATTTTGTACGGCAACGCCATATTTTTTTAAGATTTCTTTTGCTTGATATTCATGAATGTTCATAAGATCTTTTCCGGATGATTTGCTATTTCAGCTGCAAAAATAACTAACTTTGGGCCCAATCCATCAAAAAAATATTAAAACAACGTGATTTCTTGTAAAAATCTTCAGAAAAGTTACAACGAACTAAGTGTTCTTAAAGGAATTGATTTAGAAATCAGTGAAAAAGAAATTGTGTGCATTACAGGCGAAAGTGGTGCAGGGAAGAGTACATTGTTGCAAATTTTAGGTACTTTAGACAAACCAACAGGTGGAGATGTTTTTTTTAATCAAACAAAAATCTCAACGCTCAAAGGCAATGAATTGGCAGATTTCAGGAATAAAAACATCGGATTTGTATTTCAATTTCATCAATTGGTACCTGAGTTTTCGGCCATTGAAAATGTAATTATACCGATGCTGATTGCCAATAAATCAATGTCAGAATCTAAAAAAGCAGCAACAGAAATTTTAACATATTTGGGGTTAGGTGATCGATTAACCCATAAACCTTCTCAATTGTCGGGCGGTGAGCAACAGCGCGTTGCAATTGCAAGGGCTTTAATTATGAATCCCAAAGTGATTTTAGCAGATGAACCAAGCGGGAATTTAGATTCGAAAAACGCTAAATTTATTCATGAATTGTTTTTTAAAATGCGCGATGATTTCGGATTAACGTTTATCATCGTTACACACAATCCAGAGTTAGCCCAAATGGCCGACCGTCAAATTGTGTTAAAAGATGGTGATTTGGCATAAAAAAAAAGACCAGTAAAAACCGGTCTTCTTTTCATTTATATACCAGGAACTATTAGTCTCTCAATACTTCTCTTGCTTTACCATTCCAACCTACAGAGATTCCATAACGCAATCCTGTTGTGCTCGGAATAAAAAATAAGTTAACCGGTAAATTCAATTTTCCTGAACGGAAAGTTTTACCTATAGCAAATAAAAACCCTGTTGAAATTTGAGTGCTTCCTCTCGAATCAGGCAATTCAATGACTGTTTTATTGTTTGCTTCTGCTTCATCTTCCAAACTCTTACCAGTAGTTGCTTTTATGACAAAATTGCCATTTCCATCGTCGTATCCCATAGCGTATTTGCCTAAACTAAAGTTTGGACCAAAAGCAAATTCCCAACCATTCATGTTATTGCGAATGCCATTTAAAAAGTTGATGCTCGGAATAAATCTTCCTTGATCTAATCCTGTGATCATCGGTACAAACTCAAATAAAGCCTGAAAGTTTCCTTCGTTCAAATATTGCTTTTCAAATTGGTATCCAAATTGAAACAATGTTGCAACATTGCCATAGCCACCAGCATAACCGCCTTTAACTTCAGGATTGGTTAAGACTTTCGCTCCGTATCCGGTTAAAAATACCATCCCCATACGTGGACCATCATTTTGCAAACGCAATTCATAAGGGTTGTTAATTGCATTGTCTAATTCTGATTTTTTGGTTAGTTTATTCACAATGTCTTGGTCGTTCGGCAATCCAAACATTTCATTCAAAACAATGCGCAGCATAGGAAATTCGTTCCCCTGAATTAATAAAAATTCGCGGGTGCTCATTTTTTCAAAAATACCCTTTTCAACATCTAAGATTCTAAAAGTTACCGCTAAACTTGATCCAAGTTCAGCAATTGATCCGGTGATCAGTTTTTTAACTTTTAATTTTTTACCAACTTCCTGTAAACAAGCCTTAGCAAAGCAACCCGATAATTTAATTGTATCTTTTTTTGCATAATACTCTAAGTCGTATTTGTCCATCACTTCATACTGACCAACTCTTATGAGTTCATTGGAAATGAATTGAATCACTTGTTGCTGATTCATTGAGTGCGCTCTTGAATCAAAATCGATAACCGCAATACTTGGTTTTTCACTTTCTTGCGCGTTTGAAACAGTTGCTCCCATAAACATAAACGAGAATAGGAACATTGAATTTAGGAATAGTTTTTTCATAAATGATTTAACATATTTGTGATGCAAATTTGAACTTTAATTTCTCGAATTACAAATATTAATTTATTTGTAATAGTCGAAAAAATACATTTGTATTGTGTAAGTTATAGTTTTTAGAGTGTTTTATATTGTATTCTCGTAAATTTTAGGAGTTGATACGAATATTTTACGGAATAGCCTTAAAACGAATTGTAATGATTACGGAAAAACCCAAAAAATAAATATGACAGAGAGAAAATTTCAATTGGCATTTGTTGAATTGTTGAAAAATTCAATTCCATCCCATCTAAATTTAGCGGAAGAGTTAAGTAGTCGAATGTCAATGAGTTTAGATAGTGTATACAGAAGATTGAGGTGCGAAACCGATTTCTCATTAGAAGAAACAATGAGTATTTCAGCTCAATTCAATATTTCAATCACACATTTGCTTACAAACGAATCTAATTTAGTTTCGTTTAGAGCAAATTCACTCAATACGGAAACCAATATGTTTGCCGGATATCTGAGAGTTCTTCATGAAGATTTAACTTGGATTAGTCATTCGCCGGAAGCGAGTATTACCTACGCAGCTGAAGATTTGCCCGTATTCTATCATTTCTTTTTTCCTGAATTGGCCCGTTTTAAAATGGTTTATTGGAATAAATCAATCCTCAATGTAAATCAATTTCAAGGATTGAGCGTTGAAGATGTGATCTTGCCCGCAACTTGGATATCCGAAATAGCAAAAGTGAGAGAATCTTTTTTGAATATACCATCCATCGAAATTTGGCATGAAGACACCCTAAAAAGCACCATCAAGCAAATTCAATTTTACTGGGCTGCTGGCTATTTTAAAGAACGTCAGACTATTTTGAATATTCTTCAGGAACTTGAAGGATTGATTGAAATGGTTAAAAAACAAGCTGAAAATGGATTGAAATACAACCCAATTACAAAAGAATTTTCAAAAATGAGCTATACTTTATACTCTTGTGATTTGATGATTGGAAATAATTGCGTTTTTTTGAAGTCTGTTAATAAAACTGCGACCTATCTCGGATATAATTCTTTTAATTTTATCCAAACAAAAAATGACGCATTTAACATTCAAGTGGATGGTTGGCTGAATAACCTGATGTCTAAAAGCGACATGGTGAGTCAAATATCAGAACGTGTTAGAAATCAATTTTTTAGTTCTATGCAGTCTAATATCGACAGATTGAAAACCCAAATTTAACCATGAACTTAACGCCTGAAGAAACGCTTTTTAAATATTGGAATTACAAGGCGTTCAGGCCAGGGCAACTTGAAATTGTTCAGTCAATTTTAAATCAAAATGATTTGCTAGCACTGCTGCCTACAGGCGGTGGTAAGAGTATTTGTTTTCAAGTTCCGGCTTTAATTCTTGGTGGATTGACCCTTGTTGTTTCGCCTTTGATTGCTTTGATGAAAGACCAAGTTGATGGACTTAAAAGCAAAGGGATTTCAGCAACTTACATCCATAGTGGATTGTCATGGACAGAAATAAAACAAATCTTAGAGAATGCCCTTCAAGGACATTATCAAATGTTGTATGTTTCTCCTGAGCGACTTACATCGTCTAATTTTGAGGGATATTTGCTGAATTTGCCCATTAAATTGCTCGTTGTTGATGAAGCTCACTGCGTTTCTATGTGGGGAAAAGATTTTCGTCCCTCATTTTTGAGAATTTCTTCAGTGCGCCAATTGTTGCCCAAAGTACCTGTTTGCGCATTCACTGCGAGTGCTCCCGAATGGATTCAGGAGGAAATTATTTCAGGTCTCGAACTCAATCAAGTTAAAATACATCAAGGTTCATTTGAACGAAATAATCTCGTTTTTTATGCCATTGATACTGAAAATAAAAGCGGAATATTGCTCAATTCCCTCAAAAAAACAGAAGGTTGCAGCATCGTTTTTTCGAATACGAGAAAAGAAGTTCAGGAAATAGCTAGATTTTTAGATAAAAATAATGTTTCAGCACATTTTTATCACGGGGGTTTGGATTCTGATACAAGATCTCGAAGGCAACAAGATTGGATTCAAAATAAAGTTCGCGTAATGGTTTGTACCAATGCCTTTGGAATGGGCGTTGATAAACCAGATGTTCGCTATGTGTATCATTTAATGCCATCTGCAACGCCTGAAGATTACTACCAAGAGGCGGGTAGGGCTGGAAGAGATGGACAAACGAGTTATTGTATTTTACTCCATCAAAAAAGTGATTGGAAACAACTTTTTAAACATGTCGAAAATCAGCATCCCGATGAAAAATCATGCCTCCGTGGTTATCACGCTGTGATGAATCAGCTGGGTATCGCACCTGGTTATGGAGAGCAAATGTCTTATCCAATTAATTTTCAGGCAATTAGTGATTTTTACAAACTCCCAATGTTTGAACTTTACTTTGCGGCAAAATCACTCGAATCAATGGGGCAATGGCTATTGAATGAAGGCATTAAAAGTCCCTCAAGGGTGAAATTTATCACAGATTTTCAAACAGTTTATGATTTTAAACTGCGATATGAAGTTTATGAGCCAATCATTGATGTGTTGTTAAGGTCATTCGGAGGGATATTCGACGCCCATGCGGCCATTCATGAAATACAATTGGCTAAGAGAATTCGCGCCACAGAAAATCAAGTTGTTCAATGGTTGATGCATTTGCAAAAATCTCGACTGATTGATTATGTTCAACGGACCGATGCTCCATTAATCACACTCATTGAGCCGCGAAGTATGTATCCCTCATTGAATATGAATATCATTCATGAGTTGAAAGCGAGGAGATTACAATCGGTGCAAAAGATGGAGCTTTACTCGGAGAGCATAGAATGTAGATCTGCGTTTTGGATCAAACATTTTACGAATCAGCAAAGTATTCCCTGTGGTAAATGCGACAACTGTAAAAAATTCAGCATAAAGCCTACCGATATTGAAATTGAAGCAGATATATTTCAACGATTAAAATCACCGATTTTATTTGATTCGTTTGTGCTGAACATTCCATTTGAATTTCAAAAAGAATATCTTCATGTTTTGAATAATTTATTAGATCACGAAAAAGTTCAAAAAACGGCAAATAATGAATTAATTTT
>CAIRMY010000098.1 GCA_903879775.1 uncultured Bacteroidota bacterium | reverse complement strand
GTGGAGAAGATAACTCCAAAATCTCCGGGACTCCAATGCTTGGTGTTAAAACAATAGCTACCAATGGTGATGAGCCAACATCCCCAAATAAAGAATTGAAGGAAACTAAGTGTGGTTAATCGTAATTTTATCATTTGATCACAGAAAAGTTATGCAATATGCATCATTTTCTCAATTGTGTCAATAAGGGAATGGATAATTTTGATATGAATTTCTTGCGCTCTATCTGCAAATTCTGATTTTGGAGCCCTAATTTCAATATCGCACAGCGGTCCAATTTTGCCACCATCTTTACCCGTAAGTCCAATGATGAACATTCCTTTGCTTTTTGCCACATCAATGGCATTGATGATGTTTTGACTGTTTCCGCTTGTGCTAATTCCCAAAAACACATCGCCACGGTTTCCTAGAGCCTCTAAATAGCGTGAAAATACATATTCATAGCCATAATCATTGCCAACACAAGACAAATGACTTGGATCACTTATAGCAATGGCCGGCAATGCCTTCCTATTGTTTTTATATCGCCCAGTGAGTTCTTCTGCAAAATGCATGGCGTCGCAGTGGCTACCTCCATTACCTGCGGAAATGATTTTCCCTCCATTTTCAAAACTTTTCACAATAGCCGTTGCAGCATTGTGAATTTTTTCGAAGTTGGTTGAATCTTCTAAAAAAGAATTTAAGCAAAGATTTGCCTCAATAAAATGTTGTTTGACTTGGTTTGCATCCATTACTTTTTAATCTTTTTAAAATTTGTTACGCCATCTTCTAAGAATTTAATAAAAGGCTCGCTCTTAAAATTGAAATATTCAGCGGTATAAGCAGGTTGCAATAAATTTTCATTGCCATCCATCAAAACGTACAAAGGTTGCACCGTTTTGCCAAAATAGCATTGTTCAATTTCTGCATTTTTGTCGCCAAGCATGGTGATCATTTTACCAGAAGCATTTCCTTTGAACCATTCATTTTTTGGCAATTGTATTTTTTTATCGTCTACAAATAATGCAACTACAATGTATTTTTCACGAAGTATTTTTAATGCAGCTGGGTCAGACCAAGCTTTTTCTTCCATTTTACGGCAGTTTACACAACCATGTCCTGTAAAGTCTATAAATAAAGGTTTGTTTTGTGCTTTTGCACAAGCCAAAGCTTCATCATAGTCGTAATATCCCTCCAAACCATGGGGGATATGTAATTTTTCATTGGCATATTTTGGTGTTCCACAAATGGTAGATACCCCTGATGAATGCATTCCAGTGTTGGCATGGAAGTCTTGCGACGACAATGGCGGTAAATAACCAGCAAGCGCTTTTAATGGTGCACCCCACATACCTGGAATCATATACATAACAAACGAGAAAACGGTGATAACCAATCCCAATCTAAAAATATTTAGTCGCGGAACGTCGTCGTCGTGAGAGAATTTAATTTTACCCAGAAGATAAAGTCCAAGCAGGGTAAAAATTACAATCCAAATGGCCAAATACACTTCTCTATCTAAAATTCCCCAATGATAAGTTTGATCAGGAATGCTTAAGAATTTCAGTGCAAAAGCCAATTCAATAAAACCAAGAACCACCTTCACGCTATTTAACCAACCGCCAGATTTAGGAAGGTTGTTCATCCACGAAGGAAACAATGATAACAATCCAAATGGCAACGCAAAGGCCAATGAAAAACCAAACATGGCAATGATTGGTCGCATGGCGCCACCTTGTACTGCCTCAACCATTACAGTTCCAACAATTGGACCCGTACATGAGAAAGAAACCAGTGCAATGGTAATGGCCATGAAAATTGGACCCATGAAACCACCTTTATCAACTTGCTTATCCATCTTGTTCACGATAGAACTTGGCAACACGATTTCAAAAGCGCCAAAGAAACTTGCAGCAAAAATGATGAAGATCACGGTAAAGAAAATATTTGGTATCCAATGTGTGCTCACCCAGTTTGCAGCTGTAGCTCCGAAAGTGTAAGCAACCAAGGTACCAATAATGGTGTAAAATGCAATAATAGAAAATGCAAATAGGAACGAATCGCGAAGTGCAATTTTGCGATTTTTATTTCGAATGAAGAATGAAACCGTCATTGGAATCATAGGGAAAACGCAAGGCGTTAATAAAGCAGCAAATCCACTAATGAGTGCCAAAATGAAAAGTCCCATATAATCTTCAGTAGATTCAGCACTTTGAATTCCATTGAATGTTTTTGTATTGCAAACACCCTTTCCATTTTCGAAACGGTATGTTGCGGATGTATTCGTTTGGTTGGCAGTTGTTGCAGGGTTTACACTAGCGGTATCAAGGTTTGATTCTGTTGGTTCCGCCACTGTTTCAGTAGGTGTTGCCGGAGTTGGTTCAATTTTACCAGCAACGGATAATTTAGGTGTTTTTATGACCGCATCGCGGATATTGTCGCAACCACTTTCATTGCAAATTTGACCATTGAAAATCATTTCAATAGATTCGATGTTAGAAAGCACTTTAATTTTTTGGCGGAATTCACCTTTGTCTAAAAATTCTCCTGACGAACAATGCCAAACATCATCTTCTTTGACCATGTGATCGCCAATGCCATAAAATTTACCAACCAATTGGTAAGTTGCATTTGGTTTGAAATCAATGGAGGCACGCATTGGACCGTCGTCTTCAGGGCAATCACTTTTTTCACTAAAAACGTGAAAACCTTTAGGGACATCAAAACGAATAATGATTTCAATGATATCGCCAGCATTGGCTTGGTTTTTGCTAAAAGTTGATGTAAATTTTGGTTTGGGAAACCCGGCGGCAAACACCGAGCCAAACGTGAGTATACTTAAAATGGCAGAGAAAATGAATTTCTTGAACATAGGAATTACAAAAATACACGAATTGAATCTATTTTTATGTGCTTAATGAAGGAATTACTCAACACATGTTAAAAAGTAATTCTCGGTAAGTATTTTGCATTCATTAGGTTTGATTTAAAATACTGTTTTTAATGAATTATATCAAACTACTTATTGTCTTTTTAGCGACGTTTTATTTTGGATTGATTTCGAGCTTAAGTGCTCAGAAATCGATGAATACGAAAGAATATATCGATTCATTTAAGCAATCGGCAATGCAAGAAATGCGTGTTCATGGAGTTCCAGCAAGTATCACTTTAGGGCAAGGTATTTTGGAAAGTGCGAGCGGAAATAGTAAGCTTTCAAAGGAATGCAACAACCATTTTGGGATTAAGTGTCGAAAAAATTGGAATGGTAAGTATTGTTTGGCAGATGATGATGCAAAAGATGAATGTTTTAGAGGCTATGAAACCTCTATTGAAAGCTATAGAGACCATTCTCTTTT
>CAIRMY010000097.1 GCA_903879775.1 uncultured Bacteroidota bacterium | reverse complement strand
GCAGCCGTAATCACCGAATTCATAGTTAAAGGTGATTTTTACCTTGCCTGTATCGGTGAACTTCCAATCAAAATCCGCTGATTTACTTGCGAGTTTTCCATCAATGTAACAGGTTACCTTTTGCAATTTTCGCAAACCCGCCTCCAAGGCAAAATTGGTGTTTGCTCCTACGCAAGCCACGGCAACCCCTGTATCATCCACCCCATACCAATGAGCACCCTGCTTGTTCACCCGAATGCGAGATTGCAATGAATCCCAACCGGAATACAAGGTCAATACACCCGACATAGATGGATAAAAATTGGTGGCTTCAAACGTATCGCTAGCACCAGTATGTATCAAATACCCATTGAATCCCGTGTTAGACTTTATTGTGATAATATCTTGTCTTGTATTTTGAATGGAGCCCCAGTAGATCGTGCCAAACTTTTTGGTCAAGGTGTAAGATTTGCCATTTACCTCAATTTTATTATTTCCCGGGGAAAACACCACAGCTCGATTCATTTGATTTGTTCCCACTTTTGATGGAATAGGAACTGAAATTTCTTTCGTTAGAGCACTTGTTGGTGGGATACTCGCAAAGTCCAAAACGTTGGCGTAGACTTTATCATCTGGAGCACCAAATGCTATAAAATTTTTTGCTCCAGAAACATGTTGAGTAATCGCAATCGGCTTGAGGGATTGTATTAAAAGGGGTTTGTAAAAAACCGTATCAGCGATAACGGTGTCCTTGTCTATTGAAATCATTTTACCATTGATCCAAATCGTATTATCCTTATAGCTGAATAAGTGGTAAGTATTCCCGAGATAACTCTTGCCTTCCGATACTACTAAAAACTCATAACCCCAAGATTTTATTGGTTGCAACTGTTCGATCTCATAGCCATGATATGGATAAATACCCTTATCAATTTGAAAAAAATCAAGGCCCGTTGTAAATCCTAAACCCATATTATTGGAAAATACTGCGAGCTTTTTATTGCAATTTGAAGATTGGATTTTTCCGCCATTAACAATATGCAATTTCCCTCTTGGATATTTTAGCGACATCTGAAAAGTCTCCCCCCGATTGAGTATTTTAGTGAATTTCCTACCTAAATCTGTATCAAAGTTTAAATCGAACTGAACCTCCGTATTATCATCAAACGCTACAACGGTAAAACAATAAGACATAAGAGAATACTTTAATCCCGTAGAATTTGGATAATAGGACTCGTGACAAGTTTTGGGATGATATAAAACATATTGGCTTCCGCAGTTCAACTTTTCAATGGATTGATATGAACCAGTGGGGGTATTTATGATTGTTGTCTTAGATGTTCCATTTGTTTGAAAAATATCAACAAAAGAGACAGTTAAAGGGTCATTGGCCAAAACAAAGATGCATCTCTTTGCAATGGAATTGTTGCTTCTAACTCCCAAGCAAAAATATTTCCTCAAGACCAAGAAATCAGCTACTTTATTTGATGTGAGACTCAGTGTTGTGTCGTAATCGTAATAATTTGTTACTCTGATTTTTTGGTTAGATGAACTTAGCACTGAAATCAGTTTGCCAGAGACCGAATCTGAGTAACCAATTGTACGAAATACACCACCATAAATCGGATACGTATATTGGGCAAACAATTGGCATCGAGAGATAGTTGCAAAGACAATCCACAAAATATATTTTTTCGAGAAGTATCTATTCCAGAGAAAAAACCGGCAGTCCATATTCAAAGTTAATGATTGCAATCACATGGCGTTTTATAGGTATTACAACCATCTTGATTGACGGGATGCGATGTATGAATCAAACCAAAACCAGACCATTGCCTTATGCTGGGTGTTTTAACAGTTAAAGTTGTAGAACTTGTACTCGGGAGAGCACTAAAATTAACTGTGGCGGTACTTTTCCCCGTGATGATTGAATAATTATTGGTGAATGACCAAGGGTAATATAAGTAATAAGGACCCGCTAAGGTGGCTGCGAATGTTGTAGCCGCAATGGTAGAGACAGTATCGTTAGAATTTAACGTACTCGAGTTGACGGAAAACAATGGTAAAATTGTTGAACCAGTCAAACAACCAGAACTAATGCTATAATTCGAATAACTCATCCCATCAAAATTAGGTGATTTATATTTATTAAAATAAATGTTGGAATATTTTACAGAATAATTCGATTTCGAAAATTCAATATCGAACGGAAATTGACCACTTTGATGTATTACTTTTCCAGACAAGAAAATACGGTTGTGTGAACGAACAATCAAACTCTGAAACAGCATTGTATCAGTATTGATTAAATCATTTTGACAATTTATAACAGCATCCAATTTGATTTGACGCCCTCCTAATAAAGTTCCGTTGATGGCCGAAATAACACAAAAAGCAGCCCTGTTGGGAGGCCCTGAATTAAAGATTGTATACAACGTATCATTTTCAAGTGTGATTTTAGGCGAAACATAATTTGTATTAAATAAATTCTGTTGCCAATGTATTACGCCATTATTTGGGTTTAAACACATCAGAACCGACTGTACTCTCAAACCACTACCAACATTGCAAATTGCGGTGATAGAACCTGCTACAATCAAACTATCATCAGATTTAATAGCCAAATCGCTTATTAAATCATAGGACTCGGTGGATACAACCCCCGGAATTGTAATATAATAATTCTCAATCAGAGAAGGATAGGTCTTGACAATCAGAGCCGTACGATTTGCATTTTTAATAAATGCAGAATTCCCCTTGGCACCAACAAATATGAAATCACCTGTTGGGCTCTCAATGACCCTACTAAAAATACCAGAATCATTATAGGTATAGCCTTTTAATGGCACACCAGTGACATCGAACAAAATTGACAATGGTTTAAAAATATTTGGACTCGTATTTGAGAACTGGTATCCGCAAGCTACATATCCTAAATTGCTCTTTAAAGGCTTGATATCCATTAAAACAATGAATTGTGTATTAGGTGAAGATTTGATTTCTCTGCAATTTGTTGATACTTTCACACCCGACGCATCAATTTCATTAAAAAACCATCTTAGCGGCCCAGGTGCTCCATCTACCGTACCTATTGACACTGTCCTACCCGAATTCACGGACTTACAGGTTATAAATTCCCTAAAAATTGCGGGATCGTCAGAGGTGTAACCTCCCGTAATTTGAGTCAACGTCACATCAAATTGTTGACTCCAACTAGCGGAACTGATTAGAAAAGTTGCAAAGAATAGGAAAATTTTCAAAGTTTTAAACATGGCACGAAATACCGCACAACAAATCATTGAAAATTGATGAATATTCATCAATTTTACAAAAAGTTCACAAGCTATTTTTGCCATCTCAACACTACTATGTCAAATAATATCATTCCATTATCTCAAGCGTCAACTGAAACCCATGCATTTCAGAATTCACTTCAGTTCCAAGGGCTTACTAAATCTTGCGCTATTGACAAAGACGCCTACAACCAGTTACTATCTCAACCAGGAGTGGCGGAAATCAGAACCTATTTCAGCCTCAACAACAATAATACTCTCAGTATTGTTGTCGTTGGAGTTGATAATAACGGCAATGACATGACCAATGGTATAATCTTGGGAGAATCGAAGCATTGCCCTTATTACTGCCCACCAAACTCTCCGTTGATGTAGTGGAACTTTTAATATCGTTAAACAATTGGACGAATAATATTTTATTAAATATTACGGCCCTGCGTTTAATCTATTATTTTATTACGAAAAAGAAGTTAAAAAAAGGATCCTTCCAACCATCCATATTAGGATTTATTTTAATTCTCGTATTGGACAATTGGCTCTCTTGCATACCTTGTGATGGAGATAATTTCTATTATTCCAATGTAGCTTCAATATTTTTGGCGCATTGTTTTACAAAAAATATTGCGCCAACTAAACAATTCCTCGGAATAATTTCCATTGGCATAACACTCTTTTTAATAGATTCCAAGGCCCTAATCCAAATTTGCTTCATACTTACTATGCTGATTTTACTATTTGAAATTAAAAACAATTTATTAAAATCTTCAAATCAAAGGAGAATCACTGTAGTTTTAATACCTATTACAGCCTATATTTACTTTGCAGCGCAGGAGTACACATTAGCTCAAGTTGGCCAAGACTGGGCAAATTCCAAACTACTCATTTATTTCTCCATTGGCGACTATATAGTTTTTACAACAATGATAATCATCATCAATGCAAATCTCAGAAGATTATTTTTTAATTAATTTAGCCGCTATAATTATCCCGGCATTTATACTACTGATTAGTTCAATTGTGATTAGTTATTTAATGCTTCGGCGTTATTCAACCGCAGTTAAGAGACTTTTCCAAATGAATTTTAACGGTGTAGAAAACGAACGTAAACGAATAGCCAATGACATACATGACCAAATTGGTTTTTCACTAACACAAGTACGCAACACCTTGCATGAGGCCGCCAGATTGCAAACCAATCAACGCGCTTTGAATGAATTAAAAACTGCTCAGTTACTGATTGGTGATTTACACTTTTCGCTCCGAAGTTTGGTTGAGAACATTTATCCCAGAGAACTCATGGTAGACAATTGGAAAGATAGCTTCAAAGGCCTCGCCAATGCGATGAGTGTTGGACCAATTCATGTTGAATTGGAGATAGAGTTCGACATAGAATTATCTCAAAAGCAATTGCATCAAATGTTCCGTTTAAGTCAAGAAATGCTTTCCAATATCATAAACCATGGCAAAGCTAACTGGATTGCATTTCAAATTTATCATGACCATAAATCGGTCAACCTCAATTTCACATACCGGAATTCAGAAACGAATAAAATTACAAGAAATTCATATTTTCAAAGTGGTAGAGGTTCTTTCATTATTGGAGAGAGAATGCGTCTGTTAGATGCCAAACTCAGAAAGCATTCGGAAGATGGATACAATCATGAAAACATCACCTTCAATATCGTCTAATGACATTTCTTATAATCGATGACCATCCAGTTATTTTAGAATTCCTAGAATCTCTAATAAAGCAAACTGAATCCAATGTCGAAATAATTAAAACGTACTCTGTTGAAAATGCGCTTTTAATTTTAAAATCAAATCAAATAGATCGGGTTATTTGTGATCTTCAAATCAAATCAGGCAAAAGCTTAGTTATACCTGAATTTTGTTGTAAAAATGAAATCCCATACATGGTCTTCAGTTCTTATATAAATAAATCTCTAATTGATTCATTGAAATCAATGAAAATTACTGGCTATGTATCGAAAGGTTCAAGAACAGAAGATCTTTTAACAGGGATTAGAAAATTAATTGCTTCCGAAAATTACTTATGTCCTGAAGTTGAGCAGGAACAGTTCATCAAGGACGACACAGACACACCGAGACCATTACTTTCGAAAGCCGAAATAAGAATATTAAAGGCATATAATAACGGCCTTAATACAGATGAAGTTGCCGAACTCTTGCATCTAAAACCCGTTACTGTAAGGAACCATCGAGCCCGTGCATTGGAAAGAAACTTGTGCGGATTCCAAGAATTAACTCGCAGATTTATCTTCTGGGAGGAATAATTCAAATCTTTGAAATTTTTATTTTAAAAAATTCTCAATTATTGATGAATTTTCATCAATTCAAATCGAAATATTTACTCAAAATTGCGATGCGAAAAATTTCCTTAATTGGGACAAACCGCAACGCAGTTCGCACATAGCTATGTGACTGAGGTGGCGAAGCTGTTTGGAATATTCAATTAATTTAGCATTTAATATATTTAGCTTGATGCCCAAAAGATCAAATAGATAAAACCCCAAATTAAACAAATGTGATTTTTCAGGATTAATTTAAAAAAGCACAGAGCATAAAACAAATTGAGGTAAAACCATACAAATCCATCGTCAAACAAATAATTATTTAAAAAAATTAAATACATATAAATTCAATAAAATAAAAAATCACTCTTAAAAAAATGATAAATTTTACTCAATTACATAACATACAATAACCATAAAAAAATTGAATTAATCGCCAAAATCAACATCATCAACCAAAGTGGCAACTAAAAACATATCCAATGAATAAAACACTACTGAAATTTACATTGATTTTAATTTTATCGACTTCAAGTAAGTTACATTCCCAAACTTGCCTCTGGGAGATATCATGGGAACTAGATTGCATAAGGAATCTGAATATCGGATTCAAATGCGCTCCAAGTGGACTGAAAACATGCCAAACGAATTATGGGACTGTCTCTTTCTATGGTTGTTGGAATAGACCATCAAAATCATACACTTATGCATCACCCCCATTTTGCAATGTTAATACCGGGTGGGTAGGTTCTCCTCCAGGCTGCTTAACAAGAGCAAGTTTACTTTTATGTGTTAATGGTGTGCCACTAGAACATGGCGATATGATTTGTTGCAGTGATCCTCCAGGAGGTATATATCCATTTTATCCATATTGTATTAGTTGTGGATGTGCTATAATACAAATAGATGAAGCTGCAGAAAAAATTGATGTAACAGATCCACGCCCTTTCGGCAATTATTGCCCACCTCAAGGAAATTAAAAACAACCAATTCGCATGAGAAACTATATTTTATTTGCAGCTATTTCATTGTTGACTGGTCGATTAACCGGCCAACAGAAACCCTCTTGGAATACAGGGTACTATTCATCCGGGACGGCGCTGAAATTTACTGAATCACACAATAAATTATTGCCCACAACAGACTCAGTGGGAAATGTGTTTATGGCTTTTC
>CAIRMY010000096.1 GCA_903879775.1 uncultured Bacteroidota bacterium | reverse complement strand
CAACAAGCTTCATTAGATCCATCCGAATTTAAAGCAATGGTAGTCGCCATCAGAAATATTGAATTGGCATTAGGGAACCCTAAAAAAACAACATCCCCTAGTGAAGCAAAAAACAAGTTTATTGCAAGAAGGAGCATATTTACTTCGAGGGACATTGAAGCCGGAGAAATATTATCAATGGATAATTTGGTCGTTTTACGTCCTGAATCAGGTATATCTCCAATGTTAATTGACAAATTCATTGGCAAACCTGTGCTTTGCGCTATTCCAAAACAAACTGCCATAGACTGGTCGCATATCCAATGAAAATAGAAGCAGTTGTTTTTGATTTAGACAATACTTTATATCCTGAAGAAACTTATTTCAAGGAAATTTTCAAGGTATTTTCGATTCAGAACAACCTCAATGTTAACATTTTCGATTTCTTATTCAAAGATTTCAACATCATACGTTTTACAAAAAAAGACATTTTCAAATTCGCTTTAGAGCAAGCGAAAATATATTCTGAGGATTTCCACAACGAACTATTTGCATTATACACAGAAATTAACATTCCAATAAATCCTTATTTGGGTGCCTTTGACTGGATCAATCACTGCATTGAAAAACAGATAAAAGTTGGAATTCTTACAAACGGCATTATCAATGCTCAAAAAAACAAATGGAAATGCTTAGGCGGAGATGCTTTAAATGTCTGTTTCATCCCTGCTAGAAATTTTGAAAAAGAAAAACCACATCCTTCAGCCTTTGATGGCATGATGTTTCGACTCAATTGCCCTTACAATCAAACTTTATTCGTTGGAGATCGTTTTGAAAACGATATTCGATTTGGAATTGACCAAGGAGGCATGGGTATTCTAATTGGCAAAGAAGTTCATGCAAATGTGTCTCAATTTGAATCCATTCAAGATGCCTTTGAATATTTTAAATTACACTTTAACCAATAATTAAATAGATTTGCATCAACATGGGTGTTAAAATTGGAATATTAACAAGTTCAAGGGCAGATTACAGCATCTATTATCCCTTGATCTTAAAAGCAATGGAATTGCCCAACACAGAAGTTGAGATCATTGCATTCGGCACCCATTTATCTGAAAATCACGGCTATACTTTGAATCATATCTTAGCTGATGGATTTGAAGTGAAACACCAGCTCAAGAATTGCTATGCATTAGATGACTCCCCTTTGGGCATTTCTTTGGCAATGGCCAATACATCAAAAGTATTTGCCGAGTTCTGGAACAAAAATAAATTTGACTTAGTATTTTGCCTTGGAGATCGATATGAAATGTTTGCTGCAGTTTCAGCAGCGGTGCCATTTCAAATCAATATAGCACATTTATATGGAGGGGAGAGAACTGAAGGTGCTATTGATGATTGTTTGAGACATGCAATTTCTTTAATGAGCACATGGCATTTTACCGCTTGTGAAGATTATAAAAAACGCGTTGAAGAATTAACACTTCATAAGAATCGCACATTTAATTATGGTCACCTCAGTATAGACAATTTAAAGCGACTTCCACTTTTGTCAATAGAAGATCTCAAAGTGAAAACTGGTTTAGATTTCTCTCAACCTACAATACTTTGCACCTTTCATCCAGAAACCATTAATTTCGATCAAAATGTGATTTTCGCAAATGAAATTGCAATGGCATTTAGTGAATTGACAGAATACCAAATACTCATTACAATGCCCAATAGCGACACTGGTAGTCAACCAATTAGAGATGAATTTACCAAACTAGAATCCAACAATTCAAACATTCACACCACCGAAAACCTTGGAACTATTGGATATCTTTCGGCGATGAAACATTGCTCCATGATGGTTGGAAATACTTCAAGTGGGTTTGTGGAAGCATCATTTTTTCCAAAAACGGTGATTAATCTTGGAGAAAGACAAACTGGAAGAATTGTAACATCCAACATCATCAATACCAAGATTACCAAACATGAGATTTTAGGTGCCATTTCTGCAAATCGCGGAAACACTTATGAAGAGGGCAAAATTCAAATTTACGGCAATGGGGAAACAGCAATCTCAATTTGCTCAGAAATTCAACATCACATTTTAAAGAACTTATATCAATCATGATTGATTTTTCAGCGCATACCATTTTATCAAACGCTCCTATTTCAGAAGCTCTAAAAAAATTAAATACTCCTTTTCATTTGAGAACAATATTTGTACTCAATGAAACAAATCAAGTGATTGGTACCATAACGGATGGCGACATTCGTCGTGGATTATTAAATAAAATTGACTTTAATCAAAATTGTGAGAGTTTTGCTTTTAAGAACTTCAAATATTTAGAAGATGGTATCGTTTCAATTGAGCAATTACGCAATTGGAGAAACAAACAAATTACCACAATTCCGCTTTTAAATTCGAATAAAGAATTGGTTCAAATTTTAGATTTTAATCAATTAAAAAGCTACCTACCACTAACAGCTGTTATCATGGCCGGTGGATTTGGGAATCGCTTGAGACCGTTAACTCAAACAACACCAAAGCCGATGCTCAAAATTGGCGATATGCCTATTTTGGAAATCAACATTAAACGTTTAGTATCTTTCGGAATTCAAACCATTTATCTTTGTGTGAATTATCTAAAAGATCAAATCATTGATCACTTCGGAGACGGATCTAAATGGAATTGCAATATCAAGTATATTGAAGAAAACCAACCCCTTGGAACCATTGGCGCGCTTTCATTGATTCCGGAGATAAAAACTGAACATGTCTTACTGTTTAACGCAGATTTGTTGAGTAATATCGATTTTGAAGAAATGTTTCACAAACATTTGAATCTAAATTCAGATTTAAGCATTGCTACAATTCCACACAAAGTAACACTTCCATATGCTGTATTAGAAAATGAAGGAAGTTTGATCAAAGCAATTTCTGAAAAACCCACTTATACTTACTTTGCCAATGCTGGATTTTATATTTTCAACAGTCATTTGTTGAATTTAATCCCTCAAAATGAATTTTATAATGCCACAGACTTTGCTGAAGCTTTAATTCAAAATAAACAAACAGTAGTTAGTTTCCCAATCCATGGATACTGGAATGATATTGGATCTATTGAAGATTACAATAAATCAAATGAAGATTTTCCTACGTTAAATTTCTTTTAATGAGATTTCTGTGCATCATACCAGCCCGAAGGGATTCGAAAGGGATACCCGGAAAAAATTGGAAACCGTTAAACGGAAAGCCACTCATTGGTTACTCGATTGAAACAGCATTAGCCTGTGAATTTATCGATACCATTTGTGTGTCAACCAATTCCAAAGATTGTATTGAAATTGCCCAAAATCAATATCAACTTACAGTTCCGTTTACCAGACCAGAAGAGATAAGTTTAGATACCACACCATCGCACGATGTACTCATTCATGCCATTGAATATTACGAAAATCAAAATGAATCTTTTGATGCAATTGTATTGCTTCAACCGACGTCGCCATATAGAGAAGTGAAATTCCTGAGCGAATGCATCCAAACTTTCATTGAAAATTCAAATTGCGATATGGTTGTGAGTGTCAACGAAACCCATTTCAATCCATATTACAACCTCTACAATGAAACCGATGGATTTATCCATAGAAGCATACCAAGCAATTACACCCGTCGTCAAGATTGCCCTCCAACCTATGTTGTTAACGGATCAATTTATGTAATTTCCATAGATTCAATAAAAAAACAGCCGTTACATTCATTTGAAAAGGTGAAAAAATATATCATTCCAGAAAAATACGGATTGGATTTGGACACCCTCGAAGACTGGGCAAAAGCTGAATTAATTTTTGCAAACAAATGAAATTAATCCAAACGATCTTATCAATTGCTAAAGTACTCATTCGTAGTAAATTTAGATTGGCAACATTTGAAACTTCAGACAAAGCAGTTGTCATTATTGGCAATGGACCAAGTGCTTCATTATTTTTCAAAGATTTTGAGGGATATAAAATCAAGCCAAACACAATGTGTGTAAACATGTTTGCGGCAAATCCAGAATTTCACCTCATTAAACCTAAGTATTATCTGGTTTCAGACCACGCATTTTTAGATTTCTCTGAGGAAACTTTTCAAGATGCAAGTCGATTACCAAGACTTTTAAAACAACCCGATTTCCTTCAAATACAACAAAGAATTAATCAAACATGGACTGAATTATTAAATTGTTCATGGGAAATTCAATTATTCATACCCCAAATTTATTCAAACACTTTCATTGTAAATCATGCACTAAAAAGTGGATTAAAAATCCATTTTTACAACTATACTGTTGTTAAAGGTTTTGAATGGTTTGAAAATATGATTTACAAACATAAACTTGGAAGCCCTCAAAGTCAAAATGTGATTAATGCCTGTATTTTCCAAGCAATTAACGCCAATTTCAAAGAAATTTATTTAACGGGAGTTGACAATAATTTCCATTTAAATATGATTGTAGATGAAAATAACAATTTACAACATGTTGATGACCACTTCTACAAAATTGAGAAGAAGATAACTCCTCAATTACATGCCAATGGAACACCCGTAAAAATGCATGAATTCTTTTTAAGTCTTCACAAAGCCTTTTATGCTCACCACCGACTTCAAAAATATGCTCAATACAGGAATGTAAACATCTATAATGCAACCAAAGGAAGTTTTATAGACGCATACGAAAGAAAAGAAATTCAATTCAATTAATTACTTTTGCACCCACACGCATGAATATTTCAGGGAAAAAAGTTCTAATTACTGGTGCCGATGGTTTTATTGGAAGTCACCTTACAGAGGCTCTAGTGGCTAAAGGAGCCAAGGTAAAAGCATTTGTTTATTACAATTCGTTCAACTCTTGGGGTTGGTTAGATACTTTGCCGAAACATATTTTAAATGAAATTGAGATATTTTCAGGTGATGTGAGGGACCCAAATGGAGTATATACAGCAATGGAAGGTTGCGAAGTTGTTTTTCACCTCGCTGCTTTAATTGCAATACCATACAGCTACCATTCCCCTGATAGCTACATCGACACAAATGTGAAGGGAACTTTAAACATTGTTCAAGCTGCTAAACGTTTAAATATTGAACGCGTTTTGGTAACTTCTACAAGTGAAGTTTATGGTACAGCACAATTTGTTCCGATTACTGAAATTCATCCGAAACAAGGACAATCGCCATATTCAGCTTCTAAAATTGGAGCAGATGCAATTGCCGATAGTTTTTTCCGCAGTTTTAACATGCCAATTACTTTGGTTCGTCCGTTTAATACTTATGGACCTCGTCAATCTGCGAGAGCCGTGATCCCTACAATCATCACTCAACTTGCAAATGGCGTTGAGGAAATCAAACTCGGAGATACAACTCCAACACGAGATTTGGTTTTTGTAAAAGATACCGCTGAAGGATTTATTAAAATTGCTGAAACAGAATCACTCATTGGTCACGAAATTAACATTGCCACAGAAAATGAAATTTCCATTGGCGATTTGGCTCAACATTTGATTCAGCAAATGAATCCAAATGCCAAAATCCAACAAGAAGAAAATCGTTTAAGACCTCAAAACAGTGAGGTGTTTAGACTTCTAGGTTCAAAGCAAAAATTAATGGAACATACCAATTGGGCTCCCTCAACAAAAATTGAAGATGGATTGGCTACTACAATTGAATGGTTTAAGAACCCTGAAAATTTAAAGCAATACAAGCACGATATTTATAACGTGTAACTTATTGTTTAACTTTCAATTTGAGCATTTTCTGCAACATACTTTTCACATCGTCACTGAGATTGAAATAGTAAATGCCAATGACACTTAATCCCATGATTAAAATGGTTTTAAGTCCCCCAAAAACAATATGATTGATATTGAAATTATTCTGTAATAAATCATTTACCCCAAATAACAAGGCGAAAAGAGACGCTGCATATAAAATTTGCAAGGTTAATGGGTTCATTTTGTAGATTTTCCAAATGAGGATAGCCGTAATGAAACCGGAAGCAAACCATGTACATGCGGTTGCAACAGATGCGCCTTCTAACCCCCATTTTGGAATGGCATAATTGTTAAACATGATCCCTAAAAATACTGCTCCAAAATTCACAAGTAAACTTAAATAATATTTTTTCGAAAACGTGAGCATTGCTGATGAGTTACCTTGCAGCAATACAAAAAGCTTACCGATACCAAGAAAAAGAACCGCATATTTTGCGCCAATGTACTTCTCCCCATTTGGCATGAGTTCAAAGAAGAGGTCAATGTTCACCCAAATACAGAGCAATGCCATACATCCAAGAATAAATTGATTTAAACTGGTTTTTTTATACAGCCTCTCCACCTCTATAATGTCGTTTTTGTGTATTGCTTCCGACAATTTAGGATTTGAAATTTGCAGGATACTTCGGGTTGGGATTTCAATTAAGACCGACATCATAAGTGCAATTCTATAAACTCCAGTATCATCAAAGGTAGCCATTGAACTAATCATGACGATATCGATCCTTTGTACCAATAAATTGGCTACCGAAGTTAAAAAGAGATATCCGGTATATTTCGAAAAATCAGCTTTCAAATTGGGTTGATTTCTCATAAAATAAAAATCTGGTTTGAACGAAATTAGGGTATTTTTTAAAATGTATGTTAAGTTTAACATTGCTGTAATTCCATAAATCAAAGGAATTAAATAAATGACCAAATCAAAACCAAAGTAGTTCAAATAATAACAATATCCAACCAAACCAAGAAGCAAGCGCACTACATTTTCTCTTAAAAAAGAAGCAAAAATAATACTGCCAATTGAAGCTGAAAACACTTCAAAAACATTGTTAAAAACAAAGAAAAATATAAACGGCAATAACCAATAATAGTAAGGTTGAAAGGCAATTGAATTTTTACCAAAATAATGCATGATTGGAGATTGAAAAAAAAGCAATGCAATAGAAATGATAAAGAAACCGGCCAAAGGAATCGCAATTAACCAAAATCCGGCCCCATGATGTCCTTTGTCGTTTTTCAATTGAGGAAAAAATTTCCAAATTGAATAGCCTGTGCCCAATTGCGCAACGCCGGCAAGCAATGCCCCCATTTCAATGAAGAGCCCAATAATCCCGTTTTCAGCTTTCGTATAAACCAACGGAAAAAGGTAGAATGTGGTAAACAAACCAACCAAGCTACCTGAATAATTCACAATAGAAGCCCAAAAACTTTGACGTGCAATTACACCAGACATATAGAGTGCAAATGTAATTGGTTAATTTTAAAAAAGTACTTTAGTCGTAATTGTTAAAAAAAATGCTTTTTTTAAAGTGATAAGTTGTTTTTATAGCAAAAATCTCATTAATTCGTACAAATTATTTAAAACAAACAATCATGAAAAAATTATTTTTACTAGCTTTCCTTTCTGCAAGTGTTGTGGGAATGATGCAAAGTTGCGGAAGCGATAGCCCATCAACTGGCGCGGCTCCGTTAACTGTGACGAAGACACAACGTTCGTTGTTGATTTACAACACTGCTACGTGGTGTGGACCTTGTGGTGCTTATGGAAGTCCTGAATTTAAAGCGACCATAGCAGCAAGAGACGCGAATAGCTTAGTTGCGATTGATCTGCATTCTTCAGGATCATCTTATTTGGTACCTACATTTGTAAAGAACGATACTTTGTTTATTGCTCAATTTGCAAATGCATTGTATGGTCAAACAAAACCTAACGGATACATCCCTCATTTTTATATGGATAACTCTTTCTTAGGAAACACTGGTACGACTGCTGCGACTATGACAAAATTTGCTGACGACTACAACGCTGCTGTTCCAGTAGAAGTTGGTGTTGCTGCAAACGCTTCATTAAGTGGTAACAAAATCACTGTTAATTACAAATTGCAAGCTTATGCTCCAGAAGCTGGTGCTAAGTATTACACTTCTGTAATTATCTGTGAAAAAGAAATCGGTTGCTACCAAGCTGGTGCATCTGGAACATTTGCAACTCATAAAAACATCGTTCGTGCTTCTGCGCATAAAAATGCAGCTGGTACACAGTTAGCTTTCAGTGAGTCTGCTGTTTTAGACAACCCAGCAAAAGATGCAGCAACTGAAAAAACTGCTACTTTTGATTATGTTGCAACTCCAGACAAATTAGTTACCCAAATTAACACAGCGACTCAAGGCGCATCTGGCTTTGATTTCGGTTGGTGGAAATTAAATAAAGCAAACACAGGCGTAGCCGTGGTTGTATGGAAATATATTTCTCCAACAGAAATGTTCTACGTGAACACTGTATGGGCTGATGTTAAATAATTAAAATATAAATTTCACTCTACTTACAAAAAAGAGGGGCTTATTTGATAAGCCCCTCTTTTTTTGTATCTAAAATACCTATAGTACAATGAATTTTTTCTATAAATCCCTTTTGTTTATGATTATTTATTTTTGAAATCGGGCTTGCGCTTTTCTACAAATGCGGCCATCCCCTCTTTTTGGTCTTCGGTGGCAAATAACATATAGAAATTCTTGCGCTCAAAGAACAATCCTTCTTGCAAACCTGTATCAAAAGCCTTTAACACACTTTCCTTTGCCATTTGAACAGCAATGGGTGATTTCTCAGCTATTTTCTGTCCTAATTTGATTGCCTCGTCTAAATACAATTGCACAGGCACAACCTTATTGATTAAGCCAGCCTCTCTCGCTTCTTCAGCTGAAATAAAATTACCTGTCAATACCATCTCCATGGCTCTAGCCTTCCCAACTGCTCTTGTTAAGCGTTGAGTTCCGCCAGCACCTGGCATCACTCCTATGTTAATCTCTGGTTGACCAAATTGAGCCGTTTCACTTGCAACAATCATATCACACAACATACAAAGCTCGCAGCCACCACCCAATGCAAATCCACTCACAGCCGCAATAATTGGTTTTTTAGTCTTACGAATGCTATCCCATGTGCTAAATTGATCAATTTTCAACATATCAATGGCTGTTCTTCCTGCCATTTGTTTAATATCGGCACCAGCAGCAAATGCGCGTTCATTACCCGTGATTACAATTGCTCGAATATTTTCATCTTCATCAAAATCTAATAAAGCCTCTTTGATTTCTCCCATCAATTGAAGATTCAATGCGTTTAATTCCTTTGGACGGTTTAATTGTATCAAACCCACAAATGGAGCAACTTGTTTGTCTACAAGAATAAATTCAAAACTCATGTTGCGAAGTTAATTCAAATTTCATTCAATGCCTTAAACTGCAACCAATTCTTCCAAATCTGCACACAGGAATAACAAATGAGCAAGCCCAATATCCCTCCAAAAAAGACATCTGCTGGCCAATGTACTCCGTTGTATACTCTTGAATAAGCAACCAACCCCGAAACAAAAAACGCTATAAATAAATATGTCTTATTCGTATTTAACCGCATCGTTTTTTTGGAGTATTGCGAAAATAACAACACCACAATTAACGGATAAACGGCAAATGTATTTGCTGCATGAGAGCTCACAAATCCATAATGACCACCTGGTTTGCCATCTGGCAACCGTGGATTCATCGTTTCGCAAAACGCAGGCCTTACCCTTTTAAACGCTGGCTTAAAAATTTTACTACTCATGCTATCCGCAAGTCCGAATGCCAACAAACACAACAATACTGGCATCCAAAATCGCTTCTTGTAGATTTGAACCATTTTCAAAACTGCAATGATGTAAATGGGAATGAACATCCACTTTGAGCTCAAGAAACTCATGATTCCATCTAATGAAGTTGAGGATAAAGTTTGGTTGACAAAAACAAACAGTTTATGGTCAAAATTTATTAACGTTTCAATCATTTTTTGCGGGAATTTATAATAATTCTTTGAGATTCTTTTGCAGAAAACGCATTTAAGTGATAATCTCCAAATACATTCTCAACCAAAAAACCAGCTTTTTCATGTAAGTCAACCAACTCATCTAGAGTATAAATTTTTACCCTCTCAAAAAACACATCTTCAAATTGATCATCTCTAACTTTTATCTCCTTCACAATAAAACCATCTTGAACATATTTAGAAATCCCAAAAGAAACTTGATCAATCAATTTCTCTTCGCTCAAAGGAAAATTCTGAGTAAAATAAGTGGCATGGATATAATCTTGAATGAATGTCCCTCCAGATTTTAATGCGTTAAAAATATTTTCTAAGCATTGTTGGTCTTGCAAAGGATTTTCAAAGTAACCAAAGCTCGTAAATAGATTGAAAACTGCATCGAAATCATTTTGAGGAAAAGGGATCCGCATATCGTGAACATCAAAACTCGTAAGTTCATTAGCCATGGATTTTGCATATTGAATGCTGTTATCACTCAAATCCATACCCCAGACCTTCAACCCATAGTGAGACAATTCAAGACTGTGTCTACCCTTGCCACAACAAATATCTGCAACTTTTAAACCGGGAGATAATTTCAATTTATTGACAAGTTTGCCAATAAATAGAGTTGCCTCTTCGTTATCTCTATGTTTGTATAAAATATGGTAGTAATTTGTATCGAACCATGTTTTAAACCAATTTTCAGTCACCTTCGTCATTATTTTTCAAAGTTATTGTAACTAAAGTAATTTTTATCCGTTTATTCTACACCAAATGACCATTGAAGAGTACAACCAAATTGTATATTCACAAAGTGATGCCTTATTTAGGTTTGCTTTGAAGAACATCAAGGTGGTTGAAGATGCCCAAGAAATTGTGCAAACATCATTCGAAAAGTTATGGTTGAATAAAGACAAAGTGGAATCAACAAAATACAAAGCCTATTTATTTAAAATTGCCTATAATAGCATGATTGACATCATACGAAAACAAAGAAATGAAGTGGATCTGGAAACATCGAACATTCCAGAATCGCATTCTACGCAAACTGAATATAAGGGACTTAAACAAATCCTTGAAAAAGCGTTCAATGAAATTTCAGAAATTCAAAAAAATGTTATTTTACTTCGTGATTATGAGGGATATAGTTATGCTGAAATTGGAGAAATCACAGGATTAAATGAAAGTCAAGTGAAAATTACAATCTTTAGAGGCCGACAAGCACTACAAAAAATATTGGGGAAAATGGAGGATTATTTATGAAAGAGATTTCAGAAGAATATCAATGGAAAATATTTGAATTACTGGAGGGAAATCTTTCAGAATCAGAACGAAATGAACTTGAAAGAGAAATCAACAACAATGAATCTTTAAATCATTTCTATCAAACACTAAAATTAACTTATTTAGAACCTCAGGAAATTCAATTTCCAAACAAGCAAGGGCTACTCAAAAAGTCAACCTTCACAATATTTAAAAATTTATACTTCCAATATTCGGCAGCGGCTATATTACTCATGATTGGGGGATACATGATCGTTTCTCAAAAAGTAAATCAAAGTACATTAAAAATCAAGCAAGAAGTTTCAACGATTCAATCTGAGCAAACTTTAAAGCCAGAAATTAAGCCAGCTAAATCTGAATTAAATAAAACACATAGATTGGTATCGGCTTATACCCCTAAATCGATCACAGAACAAATTAAACCATTGGTTTCTTTCAGAGGTAAGGCATTTAAGCCTTCTACAAAATTGATTGACGAAAATCAATTTTTAAACCAACTTGTAGACAATCAATATTTAAGCAATTCAGAAAAGAAACAAATGATGTTAAAATGGTTACTCATAAATTCCAACAATCAAGAAGTGGAAGTATCTAAAAATATTGAAGTTTCTGAAATTGTTACCGAAGTTAAACTTGTAGAGCAACCTTTATTGTCAGCGGAGGAATTAGAAACCGCCGAGCTGAATGAAATTTGGGTAAAAGAGGCAAAAGAAATGTTGAAAAAAGGACAATTTCCCAAAATAAAATTTGTAACATCAAAAAAAGAAAAGAAATGGCTTCCTAGCGTTGGAATTGAAATACAAACAGAAACAGCCTCTATGGTCAATCAAATTTTTAAATAACAAGACAATTTTAAACAATGACAAATCGCGATATTACAATCCTATTATTGAGTTTATTCGGGTTTACCCCATTTATATTTGGACAATCAAATGGTTCAAATGGTCCTAATTTGACAGTTAAAAAAATCACCATTCTAAAAGATACTGGAAATGGCGCCAAGCAAGTAGTTATCGATAAATATGCTCAAGATCTTGTGCAATGGGCAAATGGAAAAACTTTAAATATGCCTGAAATTCCAACCGATTTAAAAAATGTGAATGTTAGTGTCGAAAAAGTCCAAGTGAATGATACAATCAATACGATCATTAAAATTGTCAATCTCGACAATCCTTCAACAGATAATACAAGAGTGTACAAACGTAATTCTACAAACCAAGATAAAATTGTGGAGGAAAGAGCTGAATCAGACGACCGTATGCACCCACCAGAAATGAGACCACCACATAGACCAAATGGAGAATTCGGTGGTCCCCCGCCTCCCAAAAATCCAAACAGACGATATAAAATCAAACGTAAAAATCGAAAATCGAATGATGTTGTATCTCAAAGTAGGTTTAGTTTGGGTTTTTTAAATGTACTAGGCAAACAAGACCCTTCAAATATGGTTATTGATTATCACAGGATGCCAGAGTTAGATGCAGGTAAAACATTGCAAATAGGTTTTGATCATAGCTGGGGAATTAATTTGATCAAAGGTAAATTAAGAGCATGGATTGGAGTGGCCTACGACATTCAAAATTACAGATTTGAGAATAACCAAATTCGAATGGTAAATCAAGGCAATCAATTTGAATATTTCTTTGACAATCCTGGCCAAAACCCAGGCAGAATTGCTGATAAATCTAAATTGGTCACAAATTACTTAGGCATTCCAATTGCATTGGGATTCCAAAACAAAAAACGCAATCCCACTTTTTCAATGAAAATTGGTATTCAGGCAGGAACATTGGTTAGAAGTCATAGTAAAGTGAGGTATTTAAATGGCGATAAAGAAAAGTTTTTTACCGATTTTGGACTTAATAATTATGTAGTATCGCCATTTGCTGTTTTACAATTTAAACAAATCGGAGTTTATGCAAAATATGGAATGACTGATATTTTCAGAAGGAATTCAACCATAAATAATAGACCGAGTCACAATTTGTCTGTAGGGTTTACTTTAACAACAAACATAAATTAGAGTACAACACAAATTATATTATTTTTGCAATTAATATGATGACTCAAAGAACCTGGACCACAATTGAAACGTTTTCAGACATCTTGTTTGAACTTCACGAGGGAATTGCTAAAATTACCATCAACAGACCTGAAGTTTACAATGCTTTTAGACCTCAAACGGTGATGGACATGTTAAAGGCTTTTGATATTTGTAGAGAACGACAAGATGTTGGTGTTGTAATTCTTACAGGAATTGGAGATAAAGCTTTCTGTTCAGGAGGCGATCAAAATGTGAAAGGTGTTGGAGGATATGTTGACGAAAATGGAGTTCCACGCCTAAATGTTTTAGATTTACATAAAAAAATCCGCTCTCTCCCTAAGCCTGTTATTGCCATGGTGAATGGTTATGCCATTGGTGGTGGACATGTATTGCACGTTGTATGTGATTTAACAATTGCATCAGAAAATGCAAAATTTGGCCAAACTGGGCCTAAGGTTGGAAGTTTCGATGGTGGCTTTGGAAGTAGTTACTTAGCAAGAATAGTTGGACAAAAGAAAGCCCGTGAAATTTGGTATTTGTGTTTACAATATTCTGCCATTGAGTGCGAAAGAATGGGGCTTGTAAATAAAGTTGTTCCATTAGATCTCCTTGAAGACGAAACTGTGAATTGGTGTAATACCATTATGGAAAGAAGCCCAATGGCGATAAGAATGCTCAAACGTGCCTTTAATGCAGAACTTGATGGACAACATGGATTGATGGAATTGGCCGGAGATGCAACTTTATTGTTCTACCTAACTGAGGAAGCTCAAGAAGGAAAAAATGCCTTCTTGGAAAAACGCAAACCTGATTTCCAAAAATTTCCTAAATTCCCATAAAAAATATCTTTAAACCAAACGAATAAAACGAATGAACTTTAAAATCAACTTTTTCATCATCTTAGCATTTTTCAATTTCAACTTCACAAATGCGCAGCCCGAATTAACTTCATGGATATTAAATTCCAATGGAAAAACTGGTTACAATGGTATCTCCAGTAACATCCAAAAATTACAATATTCTGCAAATTATATTTATGTAAGCGCTTCCTGTATTCCTGGCTATGATATTGGTCCTTGGACAGCAAACCCCAATAAGCCATCAAATCAGAATTTTGTCTTTAAAATCACCAGAAAACCTGTAAAAAACAACAACACGCCGACCAAAGTAGGATTGGGACATGTTGGCATTTGGAGCAATGGAGTGAGTATATATAACGCCTCTGATGGGATGTCATACAACAGTGCTGGCGTTTGGAATAGAAACGCTTATTTCTTTGAAGGTATTAGTTTTGACAATTGTCTGGGTCACGCTGCTCAAAATGGAGAATATCATCACCATGTAAGTCCTAAATGTTTATATGATTCAAAAGATTCTTCTAAACATTCTCCCATTATTGGTTATGCTTGGGACGGATTGCCAATTTATGGGGCCTATGCATACTCCAATTTGGATGGCACAGGAAAAATTAAAAGAATGACAACTGGGTATCAATTAAAGAACTTGGTAACACGCGCAAATGGACCTAATCCAGACCAAACTTATCCCTTAGGTTGTTTTATGGAAGATCATGAATATATAGCTGGATCAGGAGATTTAGATGAACGCAATGGAAGATATTGTGTTACACCTGACTATCCAAATGGAATCTATGCATATTTTGTAACCATAGACCAAAATCAAACGCCTGTTTTCCCTTATGTCATGTACAATAACTATTATGGTGTTGTAACCCCAGGAAACATGGGACCTGGATCTGGGCATGTCACAATTTCAGAAACTGTTGACACTTACGTTGCTAGCAGCAGCGGTTTAAGTCCCTCAGAAAACAAAATCAATATTAACCTCTACCCTAATCCCAATCATGGAACTTTCTTCATGAATATTGAAGGTAACGAAAATAATTTTGAATTGTTTATTTACAATCATATTGGCGAAATTGTTTATTCTCAAAAGAATTTACAACCAAACAATGAATATCCAATTTCTCTGGAAAAAAATGCCAATGGAATCTATTTTGCCGAAATCAAACAAAATAATCAATTGATTTCAACGCAAAAAATCATTCTAAATCGTTGATTTTTGACTTAAACGCAGTATTTCTTTGTCGAGATAAGTTCTCATTATTCACTGAAAACATTATCTTTGTGTGAAATTCATTTTCTATTCTTATTCATGAGCAAAATTAAAGTTGAGAACCCAGTTGTAGAACTGGATGGCGATGAAATGACTCGCATTATTTGGCATTTTATTAAAGACAAATTAATCCTACCTTACCTCGATATTGATATTAAATATTTCGACCTAGGAATGGAATACAGAGATCAAACGAACGATCAAGTTACGATTGATGCAGCTGAAGCAATCAAAAAATACAATGTTGGCATAAAATGCGCAACCATTACGCCAGATGAAGATCGTGTAATCGAATTCAACTTAAAGCAAATGTGGAAAAGCCCAAATGGTACAATTAGAAACATCCTCGATGGTACTGTTTTCCGCGAACCAATCGTTTGTTCAAATGTTCCACGTTTAGTTCCAAATTGGACAGCTCCAATTTGCATTGGTCGTCACGCTTTTGGGGACCAATATCGTGCAACCGACTTCGTTACAAAAGGTAAAGGTAAATTAACCATTAAGTTTGAAGGTGAAGATGGTCAAGTGATTGAACACGAAGTTTACAACTTCAAAGGTGATGGCGTTGCTTTGGCTATGTACAACACCGACGAAAGTATCCGTGGTTTCGCACGTTCTTGCTTTAACCAAGCAATTGCAAAAAAATGGCCTTTGTATTTAAGCACTAAAAACACCATTTTGAAAAAATATGATGGTCGTTTCAAAGATATTTTCCAAGAAATCTATGAGCAAGAATTTAAAGAGACTATGAATTCGATAGGCATCACTTACGAACATCGTTTAATTGACGACATGGTTGCAAGTGCATTGAAATGGAATGGCAATTTCGTTTGGGCTTGTAAAAACTATGATGGTGACGTTCAAAGCGATACTGTTGCTCAAGGTTTCGGTTCATTAGGCTTAATGACGTCTGTTTTGGTAACTCCAGACGGTAAAACAATGGAAGCTGAAGCGGCACATGGTACTGTAACCCGTCACTACAGAATGCACCAACAAGGTAAGAAAACTTCTACAAATCCAATTGCTTCTATTTTCGCTTGGACAAGAGGTTTAGAGCACCGTGGTAAATTAGATGGCAACGAAGCCCTCATTAAATTCTGTCAAACTTTAGAACAAGTTTGTGTAGATACAGTTGAAGCTGGTAAAATGACAAAAGACTTAGCAGTATGTATCCATGGAAACAATGTTCCTGAGGGAAGTTATTTGTACACTGAAGATTTCCTTGAAGAATTAAACCAAGAATTACAAAAGCGTTTAGCTTAATTCTAAAATATTTAACCATAAAAAAAGGGGCTTTTAGCCCCTTTTTTTTATGTCGATGTCATGATAAAACTCTTCAATTGTTTCCGCATAGGAATCTCCTTCAACGTAATCCATCAAATTACCTGGCAATGTCTGATACAATGTATAACCCATGCCTAATGTAAAGTCAACTCCAATTTGATCTGTAACCATTCTTCTACCTCCAAAAATATAGCTTGCAGAAAAAACTGTGACGCTTGGAATTGAATTTAATTTATCGCCATCGTCTGTGGATAATGGTTGTCTCCATTGTTCTTTATTTGCATTGCTTATATTTAAAAATCCCAAAGAAAGTTCCAACCCATTGTATGCACCATAAGGAGAAACAGCTCCCTGAGAAGCATTGTACCATTTTGGCGTCACTTTAAACTCAGAAAATGAATAATCAAAAGATGATTTATCCCTAACATTATTATATTGGCCATTGTCATAGTAAGTCAAGTATTCACCAACAATCATGTTGTAATCCATGGTTTGATTTGTTTGGCTGTAACCAAAATTCCAAGCGAAATTTTGATCTCTGGCCTTTTCGTATGAAAAACCATAATTTACCTTTAACGCTGGTCCTTCATAAATCAAATTCCCCATCAATCCTGTTAAATCAAACTGAACCAAGCCTGTTTTGCCCATGAATCCCGGATTCGACTGGGCTTGTATTTCATTATTTGCAGAAAAT
>CAIRMY010000095.1 GCA_903879775.1 uncultured Bacteroidota bacterium | reverse complement strand
GAAGATTGGGCGCAAAAATAAATGCGTCTTCGTAGATCGTTCTATCTTGAATAACGTTTTTGTCTGTTTCCTGGATCTCTTGAATCTGCGTAAAACGACTGTTCAGGTAATAAATCTGAAGATTAAAAGACCAACGCTGCATGTCTTCGTAAAAATCATTCAAATAAGGATTTTGTTCCACATCTTCAAAATGCGTTTCCCATCCATAATGTTTTGCCAACATCTTTGTCAATGTTGTTTTTCCCGATCCGATATTTCCTGCTACAGCGATGTGCATAAACCTTTCAATTTAGACCGCCTAAATTACAATAATTGAAGGAATTATTCGTGAATTTTAAGACTGTATTTTAAAATTTTATCCGCCGTCTTGAAATAGAAGTATTCTCCTCTTTTCATGAACGAAATTATTCCGTTAATTGGTAATTTAATTACCATTTCTTTGCCCTCATCAACATCTTGAACAATCATCGCTTCTTCCGTGAACCAGAGAATTTTACGATAAAAAGGCAATGCTGCAATCGTTCTAATTGAATTATACTGAAAAGTTAATTCGTTTAATAGTGATCCATAGATATCAAACTCGTACATCGTTTGATTACTCATTAAATAAAGATGTCCATCGGATTCATGCAATGATGTAATGTCTGCCAAATTCAGCACTCCCTTTAAATTTCTGACTTCTTGGTATTGCATTTTACCTGACAAGTCCAACAAGAGTAATGTGGAATTCAATTGATCGAGCACCCAAATTTTATCTGGTTGAGATGAAACTGCTACCAAAGAAGCCATGCCTACTTTATAATCTGACAACTCAATGTAATTTTCACTCATTGTCAGGGTGTTATCCATAAGACATAACACCTGTTGTTCCTCTGAAAACAAAACGAGTTTCATTGTATTAACGGGCATGATCTCTTTGATATTACCAACTGACTTGATGCTTTGTGAGAACTTTAATACCCCAAGAGAATCAAATTTTTGTAACACCCTCCCTTTCGTGATGTAGACATTCCCAAAAATATCTGCGGTCCAGGTTGCACTCTCATCCACCTGGTATTCCATTTGTTTTTCCCATACGAGTGAATCACTTTTCTGTGCAAAAAAACAACTGTTTGCGACTAATAATAGGAAAAGCATTATTGATTTCATTGTTCAATTTTATTTGATGCGGCAACATGCAATATTTGCTCCACTATTTCACGACTATTTGATAAACGCGGTACTTTATGTTGCCCACCTAGTTTACCGATGGATTTTAACCAATTGTCAAACGTACCTGCATTCAACACTTTTATGATTGGTGGGCCTAACACAAAATTATTACAGCGTTTTGCATCATAATCTGAGTTCAATTCACGCAATGCCTCATCCAACAGCAGTTGAAAACGTGACACATCATCTGGGACATGTGTAAATTCAATGAGCCATTCATGCGCTCCATTTTCAAGGCCATCCATAAAGACAGGGGCAACCGTATATTCCCTAACAACGGTTCCAATTTTATTCGCAGCACGAGCAATTGCTTTATCTGCATTTTCTACAATGAGTTCTTCCCCAAATACATTTATAAAACTTTTTGTTCGACCTGTAATTTTAAATCGATAGGGTGTTTTTGACGTAAATTTGACAGTATCTCCAACTATATAACGCCATAAACCCGCATTGGTCGAAATCACAATTGCATAGTTTACATCCAATTCAACACCAGCAAGATCAACTGCCTCAACAGAATTTACGCCATCAAATGAGCTCATTGGTATGAATTCATAGAAAATGCCATAATCCAGCATCAACAACAATTCATTTGAGTTGATTTGATCTTGTATTCCGAAAAATCCTTCAGAAGCATTGTAAGTTTCTACATAATTCATTTTTGGATCTGGAATAAG
>CAIRMY010000094.1 GCA_903879775.1 uncultured Bacteroidota bacterium | reverse complement strand
GCCGAAACTTTTGTACCGTTTATGAAAACAGCATTTTTTGCAGTTTGATCAATCAGAATATTCACCCAATGCTTATTCATGTTGGCAGTTGTAGCTGTTCCCACAATTGTTTTGATCAAGCGTTGATTGATATCTGGAGATATAAATACAGCCGGGTCTCCATTGGTTCCTGTCAACCCACTACAAACTCCATTTTTCATATACTGCGCTACATAAGCTGGTTTATCGGTTGTTACACATACAGGAGTTGCTGTTGTAATATGATCATAAATCCATTGCCCTTTGGTTGCAATTGTTGTAACTAAGGTTCCATTTTTGTATACCTTGGTATTGTCATAGGCGGCAATTACTTTGTATGCATAACCTCCAGTTTGACCACTAAATGGCATTAAAACATAATCTTTACCCAATGCTAAAGTTGGGATCACCTGCGTATATAAATGATCTCTGCCATTTACCCCACCACCGCAGTTCCCTTTGGTAACATGGGCTGAGCGATTGCCTGAGAACACATTGATTTTACCACAACCATTAATGACTCTAATTCTGGTACCCGTTAAATCACCATTTTTTGCGCCAGTTGCAGACCAAGAAGTTGCTGCAGGATCTGTATTGTTTGTACCAGTTGCTTTAACTGACTGAACTTGATAAACTTGCCCCTTTTGTAAAGAAACAGTATAAGCAGTGCCTGCTGGCTTACCTCCTTTTGTAGGAGCAGTTGGTGTAATTTCTACGGTAACGCTGTTATCCATAGCAATAATCACAAACTCGCTTTCACCATAGGATGATGTTGTGTTTGGGAAAGTTCCAGTTGGCGCATTCGGGGGAAATGATACCACAAAATACTCCGGCGCCGCTGGAATGCTTTCATAAGGCAATACAAAAGTTCCGTCAGAACGATTCAGTTCCAAATTCATACAATACACATTTACCGGATCTTTTGCCACAATTCTCAATCCTCGTTTGCTATTTATGTCCGTACCATTAAACTCTGAACCAATTGGGTAATAAAAGTTTACGTCTACTGAAATACGGTTTACTTTATTTGCAGAAATGTTATAGTTTACAGTTGACCCCGTTAACCTTGGATTATCTAAGACCAATGTTGTATTCACTGATGATGTTACGAAAATCAATAGGGTATCAGGATATCCTCCATTCCGTGTTTCCATCTCCATAAAACTCATGTAAAAGGTTTTTCCAGTCGATGAAATTTGCGATTTACCCTGTTGAGTAAATCCAAACATCATGATCATTAAAAATAATAATTTAATTCGTTTAGTAATTTTGTTTGTCATAGTTTCGTGGTTAAGACATAGTCTTAAACTGATTATTGGCATAATTATTTTGTAACACAAAATAATATAACAATACTATGACTATTTTAGATTTGAAAACGTTGCTCCAAATCACACAAATGACATTGTTATGATATTACACCGCTAAAAACGAGTTCATCTTCTAAATAAATAGCGGCAAATTGTCCTGAAGTAACCGATTTCTGTAATTCCTGGAAGAATAATTGCATATCACCATTGGGCGCTTCAACCAATTTGCATCCGAATAAAGCTTGGCGGTATCGAATCCTGCACATTAATTGGTTTGAACCTAAAGCAAGAGACTTTTGAGACGGCCTAACCCAATGCGCTTCCGAAGATTTTATAACCAAACCTGCGGAATACAAGGCCTTGTGATTTTCACCTTGCCCAACATAAATTACATTTTCATGAACATTGGTTTGCAACACAAATAATGGCTTTGGTTTTCCTCCAATATTTAATCCTTTACGTTGCCCAATGGTGTAAAAATGAGCTCCTGTATGCTCTCCAATCACATTGCCATCAGGTTGTTCAAATACAATTTTACTCAATTTATTTTCCGTAAACCCCGAATTTTGAGAGATTAATTCAAAGTGCTTATTGAGTTTTGGCAAATCCTCCTCAATTTCGATTACTTTACCTTTTTTTACAGACAATTGCTGTTGCAAGAATTCTGGCAATCTCACTTTACCAATAAAGCATAAACCCTGAGAATCTTTCTTTGTAGCAGTGAGTAAATTTGCATTTTCTGCAATTTTTCGAACATCAGGCTTCAATATCCCTCCAATAGGAAAAAGTGCTTTAGACAATTGAAATTGGTTTAATTGGCACAAGAAATAACTTTGATCTTTATTCGGATCTAAACCAGCAATTAGTTGATATTCAACTTTTCCATCAACTTCAACTTCGCGTTTTTGAACATAATGACCGGTAGCTACAAAATCTGCGCCCAGCTTTAAGGCATTTTGGAGAAAAATATCAAATTTGATTTCCCGATTGCACAAAACATCAGGATTGGGTGTTCTGCCTTGTTTATATTCATTGAACATGTAATCTACAATTCTCTCTTTATAAACATCGCTCAAATCGATCACCTGAAATGGGATTCCCAACTGTTCTGCTACCATCATGGCATCGCGACTGTCATCTATCCAAGGGCATTCATCTTCAAGGGTAACAGAAGCGTCATTCCAATTTCTCATGAATAACCCAACAACGTCATATCCCTGCTCTTTTAACAAAAACGCAGCCACGGAACTATCGACGCCACCGCTCATTCCCACAACAACTCTTATTCCATTCATGTTAAATTCTCCCTAACCATTTTCTTAAAAACCACTCGGCACTAAAAATGAAAACAATGCCCATTAAAATCGCAAAAAATTGCAAGAATGAAATATGTTTATTCACAACTACAATTCTGTCGGAACCAATTGCAGATTTCTCTAAGGTTCCTATTAATTTATCAATTTCATTTCGAAGGTAGAAAGTTGCTTGGTGCTTTCTCGCCAAATCTCGAAGCAAGTTAAAATTCGCCACAGTGTTTGAAGCTTCAATACCCAACTTAGAAATTGAAACAACAATTTCATCGTAAATTTCAGGGTGACTTACGAGTTCAGCGCGAAGTTTAAACTGTCCATTTCTAGAAGCTAAATAATTGGCTTTAAAATGATTAAACGACTTGTAAAGCGGAATATTTTGTTGTTTATTTTGAGAATCCAACAAAACCAATTTTACATCTTCGTTTAAGGTTGGCAAACCAACTTTATCATAATGAGTTACGATAATTGGGTGGGTAGAGCCTAAATTTAATTCACGACTTTGAATGGAAATTCTAAGTTCTTTTTGCTTTTGTCCAGATGCAGCCAACCACAAAATATTTTTACTCACCCAGTCATCAAAAGTTGTGGCGTTTCCAAAAACCCTATTTTCATTCATTCTCCAACGCCAAATTCCATTGCCAAAGAACCAACATGATCGAACTCCATTAGATTCAACATTGCCCATCTGTGGATAGCCAGTTGACATGCCGTTCCACATTTGAATCAATTGTGTTTGAAATGCTGAACCGAAATTCAATTTTAACAATGGTGTGTTTACAGCTCCAAACGACTTCCATCTTTTTGCATCGGATTCAAGTGAAAATGCTCCAAATTGAGGATTTAATTCGGTTGTTACCTCCTGAAATGAAGAAAATGATGACATTGAACTTTTACCAGTAACTATGTCGACACAGGAGATTGCTTGTTGATTATCGGCAAATACCCAAAATGGCAGTTGCTTTTGCAATAATCCTTGCACCGATTCAACTTCTTTTTTATTTGAGGGATATCCATGCAGAATATATACATCGCCACCAGGTTTTAAACCGGCAGCTCCGGAATAAACAATCAAATCATTTTGGACTTTCGACTCAAGGGCCAATTTAAGGGCTTTAATATCTGGATGTGGCTTATTGTAGACAAAATGAATTTTTTTCTTTTCATCAACCACTTCAACCCAAAGTACTTTTGAGTTATTGTCAAGATTTTTTTCATTCATTGAACCTTTTATTTCAACTGTGTATTTTACCCAACCTAAAACACTTGGAGAAACCTCAATTGACAATTTTGTCCAATCAATATTTTTAGTGGGCGTCCAATTTTCTTTATGAATAATTCTCCCATTTTCCTTCACCAAAACAATGGCTGATTTTCCATTGAATTTTTTGGATTCCAGTGATGTTTCAAGCATCAATTTATTTTGCTTGTATACGTATTCGTTGCCAATGAGATATAGAACTTCAAGATCTTCATAAACCACACTATCGCCAACACCTAAAGCATAGAGTGGCACCGTAGAATTCACATCGATAAATGATGGCAATTTTCCTTGATTTACAATTCCATCTGAAACGATTAATCCAGCAGCAATCGACTCATCTTTTATTTGTTGTTGAAAGTGAAAAACAACTTCATCAATTCGCGTATTTTGTTTGCTTCCAAAATCCAATGAAAATGAAGCATTTGTAACTTCTTTGGAAAATTGGTAAGGTACAATTGTCAATCGATTTTTGAATTTTTCCGATAGGCTACTTTGCAATTCATTCATAACCAATAGCGACTGAGAGTCACACGAGGCACTAGCGTCTCTGTAAACAATCAATCTCGGTTTAATAATTTCTTGCGTTTCAAAAGAAATACTTGGCGCAAAAAATAGAAGAACAAGTAAAAATGTCCCTAAAAATCTAAAAAAAAGAGCAAGTTTCCATAACCTGCTCTTTTGATAATCTTGTTTATAAATGAAGAAAGAAACTCCTGCGGCAGCCAAGATTGAAATGACTATAGCATACCAAGGAATATCAATCATATTTGGAATTTCTTAGTTTTGGATAACCAAAGTTGTATTTTTCTTTTTATCACCTTCGAAATATGATAAAAAGTAAATTCCAGAAACGGCATTCTGAACCGCAACGAAAGATTGATTGCCTTGATTGATTTCAGAAACATTTATTTTTTGGCCCTGCAAATTAGTCAATTCGATATTTGATATTGCCGACATTCCAGAAATTGTGAACTGTCCTTTATTGGGATTCGGGAAACAAGTTACAGTTGATGAAACTTGATTCACATTCGCACCCCAACGAACATAAATATTAAACGCAATCGTATCAATTTTAGATGGACTTAACTTGTTCCAAACTTGATATTTCACAACGGCAGTATCTGCAAATCCATTTGGATATACAGTTACTTTCATAGATGATTCGCTATCGCCACTTGGAATGGCCGCCATGTCGCCAGAATCCGCAAAAAATGTAATGCAATTTACATTGTCGCAAAAAGAAAAATCCCATTTTGTTGGGAAGTCAACCGAAATCTTTTTATACTTTAAAAGAATACTTTCAACACCTTCATTTTTGATATGAATGGCACAATCCATATATCCTGTAGCATTTGGATAAAACGCTTGATTACTACCACCCACAAAAGAATGACTTTGACCATTTACAAATGCAAAAGCAACAAAAGCGAATACGCTTAACAATATTTTCTTAGAAAAACCTTTCATTCTTGCAAAAATAATCAAATGTTTTGAGATTCATTCAAAGTTTGTGCCCAATGACACAAATCTGATACTTCCCCACCATACAAATCGCCAAATTCTAAAAGTTCAGATGTATTTTGCAAATCTCCCGACAATCGATACCAAAAAGTTTTAATGCCTGAATGCAAACCACCCAAAACATCTGTCTGAAAATTATCTCCAATATAAACAGCATTTCGAACATCGCAGTTTACAGAATTTAAAGCAAGATTAAAAAAATCCTTAGACGGTTTTGCAAAGCCCACACGCTCACTTGATTGCATGTAATCTACAAAAAAACCAATGCCCGATTCTTTCAATTTTATGGTTTGGGTTTGCTCAAAGCCATTGGTTAAAATTCCAATTTTAAATTTCTCAGAAAGCAATTTTAGACAATCAATGGCACCGGGCATCATTTTTTTCATTAAGGGACAAATATCTAAGTACTCTTGCCAAACATTCTCAGGCTGAAGTGCATGAGGCAACCCCATTAAATCAAAAGTATCAGAAAACCGCTTTGTTCTTAGGGTTTCTTTATCGACCTCTCCCCTTTCATATCTTGCCCAATAGGCGTGATTCACGTCTCTGTACAAAGCCACAAACTGCTCTACTTTATATCCAGTATGAAATTCAATTCGATGTTTTTCAAACAGAACTTTTAACGCTTCTTCAGCGTTGCCATCAAAATCCCACAAAGTATTGTCGAGATCCAGGAAAACCCATTCAACATCCACTTTGTAAAAATTGAATTAAAATTTATCTAAATGACTGCAAAGTTGGGAGAAAATCTCATCAATATCACCAATTCCAACAACGCCATTGTATTTGTTCTTCTCAGAATAATAGTTTTGAATTGGTAAAGTTTTGTTCAAATATTCTTGGAAACGATTGCGAATTGTTTCTTCATTCTGGTCGTCTGCACGGCCACTAGTTTCACCTCGAAGCAACAATCTTTTGACCAATTCGTCTTCTTCAACTTCTAAACCCAAAACAATTGAAATTTCAGTATTGAATTCTTGGAGCATCGAATCTAATGCTTCAGCTTGTGCAATGGTTCTTGGAAATCCGTCGAATATAAATCCGTTCGCATCGACATTTTCGGTCATGTAATTTTTAACCATTCCAATCACCACAGCATCTGGAACCAATTCACCTTTAGATATAAAATCGTTGGCTTTATTTCCAAGATCCGTGCCTGCCGAACGTTCAGCCCTAAGTAGATCACCAGTTGAAATATGTTTTAAACCGTATTGGGATAAAATTTTCTCACTTTGAGTTCCTTTTCCCGCTCCAGGAGGGCCGAATAAAATTAAATTTAGCATATTTTAGAGCTACAAAGTAAAGGAGTGTTTATGTAAATGACAATAATCTGCTAATTTTGTATTCGATAGAATTGCCAATTCAAAAACTATCAAAATAATATTTTACTCAAAATGACAACGCAAAACAAAGAATATCAAAGCATTATAAATAACATTCGCCATTTCTTCGACGCCAAAGAAAATGATTTTATTCCCCTTCATGCGCCAAATTTTAAGGGAAATGAAAAGAAATATTTGAATGAATGTATCGATTCAACGTTTGTTTCGAGTGTTGGACCCTTTGTAGATCGTATTGAAAAGGACATTTGTAATTACACCGGTTCAAAATTTGCAATTGCATGTTCAAACGGAACTTCTGCATTGCATATTGCATTAAAACTATCAAATGTTGAACACGGTGACTTGGTTATTACCCAACCGTTTTCATTCATTGCCACTGTAAACGCAATTTCATACTGCGGGGGTATTCCTGTATTTGTAGATATCGATGAGCACACGCTTTCACTGTCCCCAGAAAAATTAAAAACCTTTTTAGAAAACGAATGCGAAATTTCTAACAATTCTTGCATTCATATCAAAACCCAGAAAAAAATAAAAGCCTGCGTACCAATGCATACTTTTGGATTTTGCGCAGATATGGATGAAATCAATCGCATTTGTAACGATTATCGCATAGCGGTTGTTGAAGATGCCGCTGAAAGTCTAGGATCATATTACAAAGGAAAGCACAGTGGAATTTTTGGGAAATTTGGGACCATTAGTTTCAATGGAAACAAAACCATTACAGCAGGTGGTGGCGGAGTTATTTTGTGCCAAGATGAAAATCTTGCAAAAATGGCCAAACACCTTACAACTCAAGCGAAGGTTCCACATGCATGGGAATTTTTCCATGATCAAGTTGGTTATAATTATCGAATGCCTAATTTAAATGCAGCTCTTTTGTGTGCGCAACTCGAACAAATTGATCAGTTTTTAACCGAAAAGCGCACTTTATCAAAGCAATATGAAAATTTATTTTCGCAATACGCCAATTTGAAATTCTTGACAGAGCCAGAAAATCAACAAAGCAATTATTGGCTTTGTTCTGTTTTGTTTCCGAACAAAGAAGAAAGAGATACATTTCTCAAAATGGCGAATGATCAAAAAACAATGTGCCGGCCGGGTTGGGAACTATTATTCACTTTGCCAATGTTTGAAAACCATTGTGTAATGACCGATTGTAGCACCGCCATCGACATTCAATCGAGGTTGGTCAATATTCCAAGCAGTCCATATTACCCGAGATTATGAAACAGTTAAACATTTTATTCATTGGCGGGGGAAAACGCTATTCAGCCGCAGAATGCTTTATTGAAGCTGGAAAAAAACTCAATTTAAACATCCAGATTTTTGCCTACGAAATGGGATATGGATTGCCAATTGAAAAAATCGCAACTGTTTTCCAAGGTTTGAAATTTGCCGATCCTGAAATTTTAAATGATCTGAAAAATGTAATTAAAAATAACAAAATTGAAATTGCAATTCCGTATCATGACCATGCGGTTGATTTGCTTGCTCAATTGAAAGATGTTGTTTTTAGCCCCGCGTCGGATGCAAAAGTTTGCCAAACTTTTTTTAGCAAAATTGCGTCAAATCAATATTTCGAAAGCATTGGATTACCAACCGCTGGTTTCAATGGAAAAGTACCAGCAATTGCAAAACCCGACAGGGGTTCCGCAAGTAAGGGACTATTATTTTTCAGAGAGCAAGTTGACTTAGATTCATTTTTACAGACAGCCGAATCATCTAAATACGAAATTCAACAACTCATTGATGGACAGGAGTATTCTGTTGATGGATACATTGCCATGAACTCCAATTTTCATTTTTTCGCACCAAGAATACGACTTGAAACTTTAGGTGGAGAGGCCGTTAGAAGTAAAACATTAATACATCAATCAATCGAAGAAGCGTGTAAAAAATTGGCCTCTCAAAATGGCATTCAAGGGGCAATAACCATTCAATTTATTGAAGATAAAATAACAAAAAATATTTACACCATGGAAGTGAACCCGCGTTTTGGTGGAGCTATGCTCACCACTTGGGGCGCTGGAGTGCCATGGTTTGAAATTGTACTTTGCGATTATTTAAATTTACCACTTCCTACATTCAATTTTTCACCAAACGTTCTTATGGTGAGAAGTTTTAGGGAACATTTTTTTGAAGGATACATACATGAATAAAACGTTTATCATAGCGGAAATAGGTGTAAACCATAATGCCGACTTTGAATTGGCAGTAGAAATGATTGAAGCGGCGGCCAATTGTGGTGTCGATGCAATAAAATTCCAAACCGCAGTTCCCGAATTGGTTCAAACTTCATCTGCACCAAAAGCAGATTATCAAAAAGTGACCACTGGAAATGCTGATGAAAGTCAACTCGAAATGTCACGTAAATTTCATTTCACACATGATATTTTCCCATTGCTTAAGCAAGAAGTAGAAAAGCGTGGTAAAATGTTTCTTTCTACAGCATTTGATTTGAAAAGTTTGGATTATTTAACCAGCATGGGAGAATCTATCTATAAAATCCCATCTGGAGAGATCACCAATTTACCCTATTTAAGGGCCATTGCTCAAAGAGCAAGCGAGGTATATATTAGTACCGGAATGGCAACTTTTGAAGAAGTTGAAGCAGCGGTCAATGCCTTGTTAGAAGCAGGACAAACCAGAGACCAAATCACAGTTTTGCAGTGCAACACCGAATACCCATCACCATACAACGATGTCAATTTATTGGCAATGGTTGAAATGGGAAAAAAACTTGGACTCAAATATGGCTACAGTGACCATACCCCAGGCATTGAAATATCGGTGGCAGCAGTGGCGTTAGGTGCTACCATTATTGAAAAACACTTTACAACAGATAAGTCTTTACCAGGACCTGACCAACAAGCTTCATTAGATCCAACTGAATTTAATGATAAAAAAACTAAATTTAGTGATGTTAAAATCACAAAAGATGGTTCAAAATACATTTATACTGATTATGATAGTAAACAATTTCTAGT
>CAIRMY010000093.1 GCA_903879775.1 uncultured Bacteroidota bacterium | reverse complement strand
TTGTAGCAAAGGAACTTATATTCGTTCATTGGCTTTCGATTTTGGCAAAGCACTGGGATCTGGAGCTTATTTAAGTGCTTTACGACGCACCAAAATTGGCAATTATTCCGTAGAAAACGCCATTGAACCTCAAAATGTTCAACCTCCGATTGTCGAATAATTTTAACCAATAAACGGAATCATTTTAAATTTGGTCTTATTTTTGCTAACTTTGAGTATATATGCAAAAGAAATTTTTTGGATTTGTCCTAATCACGACTTTCTGTTTAGGAAATTATAGTTGTAATAAATTAAGCGCTGGTGAAATTAAAACCAATATCAGCCAATGGGTTAAAGAACTTACAACCCCAAATAAATCAACACTTGTTAAAGTAGAAAATGGATTTGTTCTATCGGGTAACCTCAAGAATAAACCTCGCCATTTAATTCGTTTGTGGGAAATGCTAGCCGATCAATTGGTATTTATTGATAGTGTAAGAACCGATAAAGAAGGAAATTTCAAACTCAGAGGGAATACTAAAGAATTAATTTTCTGTCATTTACAATTAGAAAATGAAACTGGTATTTACATGGCCGTAGATAACAATAGCAAGTTAAATTTTTCGCTTGACTTATCCGAAAACGGCATCAACTATACCATCGATGGCAATGAAAGTGAAGATAGTAAATTGTTAAAAGAACTAATTGGTTTAAACACATCTTACGCTTACAGAATTAAACTCATTGAAAATCAAGCAAAGGCATTGCCAAATACGGCAGAAGGCTACACATTGGGCATGAATTTGCAGAATCAATATTACGCTCTTATTGCCGAGCGCGAACAAAAAATCAAACAGTTTTCAATCAATCAAAAATCTGGATTTATTCCATATTTTATTGTGACCTATGGCGTGTTGCAAAACCCAGACATTGATTTATTTACCCACGCTGTAGATTGTGCTCAAAAAGCCGATAAAAACTCCAAATACACGCAAGCCATTGAGCAAAAGTATGCAATTGAAAGTCGCTTCATGATTGGTGGGGAAGCTCCTAACCTCAAATTAAAACAAACTGATGGTGTTGAAAAAGAATTGTTTAGCTTAAGAGGTAAAGTTGTCTTAATTGATTTCTGGGCAAGCTGGTGTGGTCCGTGTAGAAGAGAAAATCCAAACGTACGTCGCCTTTATAGCCGTTTTAAAAATAAAGGATTTGAAATCTATGGCGTTTCATTAGATCAAGATGCAAATCGTTGGAAAGGTGCCATTGCTGCCGATAGTTTAAGTTGGTATCATGTATCTGATTTGGGTGGATGGCAATCTGCTGCGGCTAGCCTTTATCAAGTTCATTCAATTCCTCAAACTTTCTTAATTGATAAAAATGGTCGTATCTTAGGGAAAGGATTGAGAGGCGAACAGCTTGAAGCAAAGCTTGAAGAAGTTTTGGGCAATTAACAACCTGCCGAAAAACTAACAATTCAATAACCTTCTGTTAATGCAGTACTCACATTAAGGTTATTAATTTGTAACTAGATGATTAAGAAAATGGCAAAAATCCTAGTCGTTGACGACGAACAAGATATTCTTGAGTTAGTGAGACATTCTTTAAACAAAGAAGGCTACGAAGTACATATCGCTGCGAATGGTCAACAGGCTATCGATAAAGCAAAACAAATCTTACCAGATTTGATTTTGATGGATGTGATGATGCCAGTAATGGATGGAATGGAAGCTTGTCGCCAGTTAAAAGAAGACAAATCAACAAGTCATATTTCAATTATTTTCCTCACTGCTCGAAGCGAAGAATTTGCCGAATTGGCAGGATTTGAAGCTGGTGCCGATGATTATGTTTCTAAGCCAATAAGAAGTAGAGTATTGCTTAGTCGCATAAAAGCAATCTTAAGACGTCAAAATTCTGGTAACAAAATTGAAGAAAACGTTAAAATTGATTTCGGCGAATTGGCTATTGATCGCGATAGATTTGTTGTTGAATACAATGGAGCAACTTTGCAATTTCCACGTAAAGAATTTGAATTGCTATCGTTTCTAGCTTCTAAGCCTGGCAGAGTGTTTTCGAGAGATGAAATCTTAGAAAATGTTTGGGGCAATGAAGTTTTGGTTGTCGATAGAACAATCGATGTGCACGTAAGAAAAATAAGAGAGAAATTAGACGATAAATTTATCTACACAGTAAAAGGTGTTGGATATAAATTTGAGATTTAAATTTCCCTTAATCTACTTGATTCGAATTCGAAACTTTTTCAAGTAAATTCATAATCCCTGATGCTTTTGTTAAGCATTCTTCATATTCTTCTTCGGCAATACTGTCATACGTTATTGCACCTCCTACGCAGTACTTGAGGCTATTTTTACTGTATTCTAAACTTCGAATCACCACGTTAAAATCGAAATCTCCATCTTTCATGTATCCAACACATCCACTGTAGAATTCTCTATGGAAATCTTCAAGTAAATCAATGTGCTTCATCACTTCTATTTTGGGTGCACCGGTCATACTTCCCATTGGAAAAACAGCATCAATAATTTGATGGAACTTCACTTCTTGCTCTATCTCTCCCACAACCGTTGAAATCATTTGATGAACATGTGAAAAGGTATGTATCTCGCACAACTTCGGAACCAAAACAGTGGATGGTTTGCAAATTTTAGATAAATCATTCCTCACCAAATCAACAATCATCTTGTTTTCTGCCAAATCTTTTGGGTGCGACTTCAACTCAGCGATGGTTTCTTTTTCTTTTCCAGGGATGCGTTTTCGGGTGCCTTTTATGGGCTGAGTCATGAGAAATTCACCAGATTTCATCAAAAATCTTTCGGGACTTGCACAAAGCAAAAATTGATCATTCAGTTTATAAAAGGCAGCGAAAGGACTTGGCGCCAGTTGATTGAAATAGTAAAATAGCAAATACGGATTTAGATTGGCAAACGCCGAAAACGAAATGCAATAGTTTAATTCATAATAAACACCGTAGCGAATGTTGTTACGAATTTGTTCCACGGCATTTAAATAATCTTCCTTAGAGGTCGATTCTTGCCAAACGCCGATGTCAAATGTCGCATTTAAATCCAATTGTTCGGATGTAAACTCAAACCCACCAAATGATTCTGAACTTCCGTCCCTCGAAATAAAAACACCCTTTTGTGGTTCAAAAAACATAAATAAAGGTGTCGTTTCAACCAAATTTGGGGTTGGCACAATGTACTCAATGGTATTCTTAAATTGATAAGATATATGTCCTACAGCAATGCCCTTAAAGTGATCTAATTCAATCGGATCGGTAAAAATACGATTCTCGCCGAGTGCCACAACTGAAGCATATTTCCCATAAGAATCTTCATATTCGTTCGACAATAGAATTGCAGCATGTGTAACATTTTGCGCCTGAAACAATGCGTTTAAAATTTGATTATCATTCATTAGAATCACCTTTCTCCAACTGATAATAATGATAAACCAATTCCGCCTTTGCCTTTCCAATAACTGGAGTGAGTGTTTCGACCGAAGCAGTTTTTATTCTTCCAATGCTCTTAAATTCCTTCAATAACAATCTGGCCTTTTCTGGTCCAATACCAGGAATATCGGTTAAACTTGTTTTCAAAGTTCCCTTATCTCTGCGAGATCTATGATGTGTAATTCCAAATCTATGTGCCTCATCACGCATGTGCTGAATAATTTTTAGCGTTTCTGATTTTTTATCAATATACAATGGCAATGGATCTTCAGGATAATAAATTTCTTCCAGCCGTTTGGCGATGCCCACAATGGCCAATTTGCCATAAACACCTATGGCTTTTAAAGCTTCTACGGCAGAGCTCAATTGCCCTTTACCACCATCAACCACAATGAGTTGCGGCAAGGGTTGATTTTCAGTAACCAAACGAGAATATCTGCGTGTGATGACTTCCTTCATGGTGTCGAAGTCGTTCGGACCCTCAACCGTTTTTACATTAAAATGACGATAATCCGATTTTGAAGGTTTCCCATCTTTAAAAACCACACACGCACTCACAGGATATGTCCCTTGAAAATTACTATTGTCAAAACATTCAATATGACTCGGCAATTCAGTCAGTCGCAAATCATTTTTCATTTGCTCTAGCAACCTATCTATTCGAACGGAAGGGTTCAACTTTTCATATTGTGTGAGTTTTTCTTGCTTGTACAAGATGGTATTTTTCATACTCAAATCGATCAGCTTTTTCTTGTCTCCAACTTTAGGAATGGTTACAAAAACGGTTTGATCTGGCCAATCAACATTAAAGGGCAAGACCATTTCCTTAACATCATCGCCATAGTGATTTCTCATTTCCCCGATAACATGAATGAGAATTTCATCATCTGTTTCATTCAATTTCTTGCGAATTTCAACATTTCTAGAAATCACGATCATGCCATGCGTAACTCGTAAAAAATTGACAAAGCTTATTTTATCTGTGCTGCTAATGCTATAAACCTCTAAATCGCCAAGCACAGGGCTTACAATGGTGCTACGGTGCTGATAATTCACCAAAGAATCTAATTTCTCTTTGTATTGATGGGCTTCCTCAAAGGCTAATTTACGTGATGCTTCCATCATTAACATTTTCAGATGCTCTTTAACTTCATGTAAATTACCTTTTAAAATATGTCTAATTTGACGAATGCCTTCATTGTATTGATCTTCAGATTGATAACCTTCACATGGGCCTTTACAGTTCCCAATTTGATATTCCAAACAAATTTTAAACTTAAAAGATGCAATATTTGCCGGTGATAAATTCAAATTACAACTTCTCACCGGATACAATTTCTTAATCAATTCAAGCACTGTATACATGATTTTTTTATTTGGGTAGGGACCAAAATACTCAGAACCATCTTTAACAGGATTAAACATGGAAAAAACCTTAGGGAATCGGTCTTTTGATATTTTGATATAAGGGTAACTTTTATCGTCCTTTAAAGCAATATTGTATTTGGGTTGAAATTCTTTGATGAGGCTATTTTCAAGCAGCAAAGCATCCATTTCGGTATCAACTACAGTGTATTCAATGTGTTGAATTTTAGAAACCAATAGCGCGGTTTTGAAATTATCGTGATGATTCTTGGTAAAATAACTTGAAACCCTCTTTTTAAGGCTTTTTGCTTTACCTACATAAATAATGACAGCATTTTTATCGAAATACTTGTAAACCCCTGGTTTTTCAGGAAGTGAACTTACAATTGGCTTGAGATTTGCTGGTGCTGTCACGCTCCAAAATTACAACGAAACATTGAAGTAAGATTTAGTTTTTTTGAGGGATTTCTACCCTCTTTGCAAAAACAGACTGACCGTAAAATTTGCCGGCCTTTGCATCAAAATCATTGAATTGGTCGGTTGTGAAAAATTCTCTTTGACCATCTTTCAAAATATTATTTGCAAATTCAGGGTGTCGTTTTAAATAATCAACCAGCTTTTCAGCAACCAAATCTCCCTGTGAAATAATTCTAACATTTTGAGGAACTGCTTTTTGAATAGAATCCAAAAGCAATGGGTAATGCGTGCAAGCCAATAAAATTGCATCTATCTGATTGTCTTTTTCCAACAATCTTTGAATATGGTCATTCACAAAAAAATCGGTTCCTTCAACGTTCAAGAGATCATTTTCTACCAAATGCACCCAAATTGGACAAGCTTCTTGGCTAACTTGAATATCTGGGAAAAATTTGGCAATTTCAATTTTATACGAATCCGACTTAATTGTGCCAGTTGTTCCTAAGATTCCAACATGCTTAGATTGGGTAAATTGCCCAACCGATTCGGTTGTTGGTCTTAAAACGCCCAATACGCGCTTATTGTCGTTCCTCAAAGGCAAGTCCACTTGCTGAATTTGGCGAAGTGCTTTAGCCGAAGCTGTATTGCAAGCCAAAATCACCAAATCACAATCGTGATCGAACAACCAATTCACGCAATCTAGGGTGTAATGATAAACTGTATCAAAGGAACGATCACCATAGGGAGCTCTGGCATTGTCACCTAAATAAACGAAATGTAATTCGGGCAGAGCTTTGACCAAAGACTTGAGGACAGTAAGTCCACCGTAACCAGAATCGAAGACTCCAATTTTAGACATTGGCACGAATATAAAATAAAAAAGCCACGCAATGGTGGCTTTTTTAAGATTGAAAATCAGAATTATTTTTTACTTGTCATTTGTTTGATCACCGCACCGGTAATATCATCGTTACCGTTAGACGACCATAAAACAATGCCAGCGTTTTCCATTACGGTTGTATATCCTTTAGCAGCGGCAACAACACCAATTGCTTTTTTGATATCTTCAACAATAGGCTTCAACAATTTGGCTCTTTGAGCTTGCATATCGGCATTGCCCGCTTGTTCAGTTTCTTGATATTCTTGAACTAAACGCTCGTAACTTTTTTGAATAAGTTCCAATTGAGCTGGAGTTGCACCACCTTTAGCTTTTACTTCGTACTCTTTTTGTTTAGATTGGATTTCCATTTGCAAATCTTTAATTCTCTCATCGTATTGTTTGGCAAAAATTGCCAATTTCTTCTCTGCGCTGTCTTTCGCAGGTAAAGTGTCGATAATGATTTGTGTGTTTACAAAAGCAATTTTTTGAGCTTGAGCAAATGAGCCACAAGCTAAGAAAAACATGAAAGTTGATAGAACTAGGATTTTTTTCATCGTATATTATATTTTATTTTTTTTCGTTATTTTTTGATTTCGGTGAAGTTTCAGTATCATTCAAAGGTATAGATAATTCCTCCATTACTTCAAATGTTTTATCGAATTTAGGATTTGCGTACAACATTTGCACACCACTCGCCTTGTCGAAAATAAAGTCTAAAGCCTCCTTTTTGGCAACAGATTGAACAGCTTCAAACAATTTGTCTTGAATTGGCTTAATCAGTTCTTCACGTTTTTTAAATAAAGAACCATTGCTTCCGAACTTATCTTCACGGTATTTTACCAATTCGTTTTCTTGCAGCCCAAGAGCATCTTTCTTTTGCTTTTTCTGATCTGAAGTCAACAATATTTCTTCTGCTTGGTAGTCTTTCTCCATTTGTGTCAATTGATTTTGCATCTTTTGAGCTTCGGATTCCCACTTTACAGCGAAATCTTCTAATTGCGTTTGCGCCGACTTAAATTCAGGCATTCTACCCAAGATATAATCTGAATCAATGTATGCAAAGGATACTCTACCTTGTGAAAATAAAGGTATTGTAATTATGCACATTAAACACACTAAATATTGCTTCATTCTTATCATTGCTTTTACAAACGTTATTCCAAACAAAATATTGTTGCGAAATTATCGAATATTATTGATTATTAGGGATGTTTTAGAATGAATATTTTTGTTTCCACAAGATTACTTTTATGTAAAGCCCTATCTATAAGCTGAAATCGGTATTTTACAGTGTCGCCGCGGTAACTAAATGGCCTGGCATTTATCTTAAAATTAAATATCCCCCGAATTCCCTTCTCATTTCCTTTTGGAGTTAAATTTAATATCCTTTCATGTAAATTTAATGTGTCGCCAAGAATCAATGGATTCATAACTGTTGTCCATTTACCGCCGCGCTTTTCAAAATACCAACATTTAAAATTGAAAAAATTCTGCTTTCCGTAGGCAAAATCACCAAAAGTATCCGATTCTGTTAAACCTATATCGCCATCTCCATCCGTAAATGCTATATCCACCCACACAAAACTGTCGTAACCATACCCACTATTAAATAAATATTCTCCTTTTAATTCTATGGCAGGTACAATGGATGTTGTATTTTTGTCGTCGGTACAAGCTCCAATGAATCCAATCACTGAAAATAAAATGAACTTTATTGAAAATGGAATTTTCACAATTGCGAGCGATGATGATTTTTTAAAGTACTGTAAAGAAATTTATTTCTTCCAAAGCAGCCAGAACCAAATATACCAAAAATGGACAAACCTTTTTAAAGGCGTCGATAAACAACCTGAAAACTTCGTCGATTTCCCTTTCTTGCCCATTTCATTGTTTAAAAATCAACAAGTTGTAAGCGCAAACACCTTCGAGGCAACTTTCACATCCAGCTCTACCACCGGCAAAGGCGTTTCAAGCCATTTTGTACATAAACTCAATTTGTATGAGCGTTCTTTTTCGGAGGGATTCAATGCCTTCTACCAAGATTATCGCAACTATAAAATCTTTGCACTCTTGCCAAATTACCTCGAAAGATCTGGATCTAGCCTCGTTTATATGGCAAACCACATGATCCAAAATAGCAATCTTGGCGGTGGCTTTTATTTGTATGACTTTGAGCAATTATTGAACGACATACAAGCGTCCCTCAAAAAGAATGAACCCGTACTTTTACTCGGCGTAACCTTTGCTTTGCTCGATTTTGCAGAATTTGCAAAAAATGATTCATTAAAAAATTGCATCATTATGGAAACTGGAGGGATGAAAGGCCGCGGCGCTGAACCTACACGTGCAGAACTCCATCAAACCCTTTGCAATGCATTCAATGTAAATGAAATACACAGCGAATACGGAATGACAGAACTCCTATCTCAAGCATACTCGAAAGGCAATGGACGATTTTTTTGTCCCCCTTGGATGAAAATCCTTGTTCAAGATGCCGCCGACCCAGGAAATTGGATGCCCAACGGCAAAACTGGCCGAATTTGCATCATTGATTTAGCAAATATTTACAGCTGTAGCTTTATAGCCACCGATGATCTTGGCAAAGTTTACGATGATGGTAGTTTTGAAATACTCGGAAGGCTCGACTTTTCGGACATGCGCGGTTGCAGCCAATTGGCACTTTAATTAATCTTCATCAGGAATTTCCATCACAACCTCTTTCAATTCAATCTTGGGATTGATAAACTTTTCAAAGGTTAGAATCAAAGCCGGCAATAAAAATAAATTTGCAGCCATTCCAGTAATAATTGTTAAGCCAGTTAACCAACCCAATGCTGCAGTTCCTTGGAACTCCGAAAAAGTAAAGATTAAGAAGCCAGAACAGATTGCCAACATGGTGTAAATCATACTCAATCCGACTTCATCAATGGTATCAGCCAATGCAATTCGAATTGGTTTGTTGTGTTTAATTACCTCCCTTCGGAAGGTTGAAACAAAGTGAATGGTGGCATCAACCGTGATCCCAAAGGCAATGCTAAATACCAAAATTGTGCTCGGTTTCAATGGAATATTGAAATACCCCATGGTTCCAGCTGTAATCATCAATGGAATAATATTTGGAATGATTGCAATGATAATCATGCGGATCGATGGGAATAAAAATCCCATTGTCAATGAAATTAACAACAGCGACCAAAAAGTTGCCGACAATAAACTATCGAATAAATATGAATTTCCTTTCAAGAAAATAGCCGTTGTACCTGTAATTTTAACATTGTATTGATCGCCAGGAAAGATATCAGCCAAAATTCGTGTCACCTCTTTGTTAATTGAATCCATGCGAATTGAACCTACATCTTTCATTTGGTAACTAATGCGCATTTGTGAAAACGAGGTGTCAACAAATCCCTTCAATAAATTTGGTTTACCAGGTTCAGCAGGTGGCAATTTCAACGCCAATTCACCTAAATCGGTTGCTTTTGGAATGCGGTAAAAACGCGGATCGTTTCCATTATTTGCTTGATTGGCTGCTGAAACAACTTCCACTAGCGACATAGGCTTCGACAATTCCGAGAATTGCTTCAATGCTTTTTGCAAGGTTCTCCCTTTGTTTAGCATTTCTGCGGAAGTTACACCTCCTTCTTCGTAGGTGGTAATGAGAATTTCATAAGGCATAACCCCTTTGAAATTGTCTTGCAGAAACACCAAATCTTTATAGATTTTTGAATCATGAGGGATATCGTCGACCATGAAGGCCAAAGGTTTCAATCTAAAAATGAAGACTGTGCTTAAAGCACTCACCAAAATGAACCAAAAGTAGATTCGGCGCTTGCTCTTAAATGTGGTATTCTTAACCCAAGCTAAAAACCTCAAAACATTCTTATTATCTAAATGTGCAATTTGCTTATCGGTTGGTGTTGGGAGGTAAGAATAGAGTGCAGGAATTCCAACAATGCTAATGACAAAAATGATGTTAATGGTGATGAAAGCAACCAAACCAAACTGTTCGAGAATTTGTGTTTTCGTAAAATAGAATGTTCCAAATCCTACGGCAGTTGTAAAATTGATTAAAAAGGTAGCAACGCCAATTCGTGAAATGATTCGTGTTAATGCCTGAGCTTTTTTCTTATGTTTACGGTATTCGTCGTGGTATTGATTGATTAAATAAATGGTGTTTTGAACACCAACAACAACTAAAAGTGGAGGCAATGTTCCCGTAAGTAGGTTTAATTTAAACCCTAAGATACCTGAAACACCCATCATTGTAATGACACCAATGGCAATAAATAATAGTGAAATGAGCAAGGTACTGATGCTTCTAAAGAGGAGTAAAATAAGGAGAGCAGTTACAGCGAAGGCAATTAAGGTAAATAGAACAATTTCATCTCTAACGGTAGTGGCATTTTTATATCGCACAAAAGGAAGTCCGCTCAAATGCGGTTCGATGTTGTGTTTAATTCCAAATTGAACCAACATTTCTTCGAGGTGACGAATCAAAGGAGTTCTATCTTTTGAGTTTAAAATACTATCATTCAGAGAAATAAGCACCAAAGAAACCTTTGTCTCTGGGTTGTATAAAAGTCCTTCATAAAACTTCATTTGCTCAAATTCTTGTCTGAGGCTATCGAGGACATATTGCGAAGGGACTTTTGTTGGAGCGAAGCGTTTTAAGCGAAGCAAATCGGCAGTATCGAGTTCAAATCGATATAAACGTACAGGGGAAAGTACAGAATTCACACCATATTGCGCATAGAGCGAATCGCAAAGGAGTTGAAAATCGTTATAAAAATTGAGTTCAAATAAATTTGGGGTTGTGAAGGAGGCAACGAGTTTGTTGCCATCTTCGCCGAAAGTCTTTTTAAATTTCTCATAGATAACAAAATCGGGATCATCTTTAGGGACGATTTTTTGCATGTTATATTCGAGTTGCACTTTAGAGCCATAATACCCCATAATGAAGGTAAATAGAGCAATACCTACAATAAAGTAGATGCGTTTTTTGAGTATAAAGGTGGCAATTTTATTCCACATAATGGTGGTGCAAATTTAGGATTTATTATTGAGAGTATTATAAATAGTTGAGATTGATTTGAAAGTTGAGGCTGCGCCATTTAGGGTTTAACGTTTAGTGTTGAGCGTTTGACCTTGCCTAATTTTGGTTGTCACTTATCAATCAACTTTTAGGTTGCTTTAATTCAAATTTAGCTGATTGGTGATTCAATTGCCTAAAGACGTTTACTGTTAAGAAAATTAGTTTTTTTCGCAAAAAAAAGGCTGTTGGTTTTACCAACAGCCTAACAACAACAATAACCAAATAAATTTATTCGGCAACAACCTCAACAGTGATGGTTGTGCTGATATCTTTGAAAAGGTTCAAATTAGCTGAATAAGTACCTAAAGATTTGATATCGTCAGAAACAATTCTTCTGCGGTCAACATCATAACCTTTTTCCTTTAGAGCGTTAGCAATTTGCAAAGAGGTAATAGAACCGAATATTTTACCAGAGTTACCAGCTTTTGTGGAGATGGAAATGGTAATTCCGTTCAATTTCTCAGACAATTGCTCAGCATCTTTGCGTAACTTATCCAATTTAAACTCACGTTGACGAAGGTCTTCAGCCAACATTTTCAATGCACCAGAAGTAGCCAATTTAGCTTTTCCTGAAGGCACTAAAAAGTTTCTTCCGAAACCATCTTTTACTTCAACGATATCGTCTTTGTATCCTAGATTTTTTACATCTTGAGTTAAGATAATTTTCATAATTTTTCTTCTCCCGTCTTATTTTAATCCATCAGCAACGAAAGGCAACAACGACAGGTGACGTGCTCTTTTAATTGCTACTGAAATTTTACGTTGAAACTTAAGTGAAGTACCAGTGATACGACGAGGTAAAATTTTACCTTGCTCATTGACAAATTTCAATAAGAAATCTTTGTCTTTGTAGTCGATGTACTTAATACCGTGTTTTTTGAAACGACAGTATTTTTTCTTCTGCAACACCTGAGGTGTTTGATTGAAGATGAAATTTGGATCTTTACTCATTATAATTCCTCCTCATCTAATAATGCGATACGGTTAGCTTCAGCTTTCTTCTCTTTAGAAGTAGAAGACTTAATTTCTCCGTTACGTTTTTTGTGATTGAATTCAACTCCCCACTTATCGAGAGACACGGTTAAATAACGCATCACTCTCTCGTCGCGGCGGAAAGCTAGTTCAAATGCTTTAATAAATTCAGGCTCAGCCTTGAATTCAAAAAGGTGATAAAATCCGGTGCCTTTTTTGTCGATCGGATAGGCTAGTTTGGTGAGACCCCAATTTTCTTCGTGGAC
>CAIRMY010000092.1 GCA_903879775.1 uncultured Bacteroidota bacterium | reverse complement strand
TTGAATGGCAACCTCGACATTTCTCAAATTCCGTTGAGCAATGTAGAGCGCATAGAGGTTATAGAAGGCCCTATGAGTGTGGTTTACGGTTCCGATGCCATTGGTGGCGTTGTGAATATCATCACCAAAAAACCCATTAAAAATACCAACAAAATACAATTGAACAACTTCATGGATGGGGTTGGCAATGTAAATAACGACATTAATTTCCAGCTTGGTGGTCTTGCTAAAAACGGAGGAATTGGAATCACCGGCGACATAGGACGACAGTTTTATGAAGGTACGGATTTCAATACCGCCACAAGATCTTTCGACTGGAAACCCAAAACAAAACTCTTTGGGTCATTGGGAATGAGTTACAATTTGAAAAAATCGTCGCACACCCTAAAAACCACTTATTTTAACGAGAAGCTCACCGATAGAACCGATGCCGAATACAATTTAATTACGGTTACAGGTTATAACAATTACTTTTATACCAACAGAATTGATTTCTTGATGTTATCCGATTTCACTTTAAACAAAAGCAATAAACTTCAATTCCAAAATAGCTACAACATTTATTCGCGTACCAAAACCATGGTGCGCAGAGATTTGGTTGAAGGCATAGAAACCATCACAAGGCCAGCCGATCAAGACACAACAATGAATCAACAAATTAACATGCGTGGCTTGTGGAGCAAAATGAGTTCGAATAAAAAATTCGACTGGCTTACTGGCTACGAATTTCAATACGAATCGATTCAAACGTTGCGCGTAGTGCAAAAAAATGGCATCTATGATTTTGCAGTTTTCACAACTGTAGATTATAGTCCTTCGGCTAAATTGCAGATCAAACCTTCATTACGGTTCATTTACAACAATCAGTTTGGAAAAAATCCATTCCCAGAATTTTTGGGCAATGGGTTTAAATTGGCTCCCGTGATCCCGTCCCTCCAAATCAAATACAACGCATCTAAATATCTGATTTTCAGAGGTTCTTACGCCCGAGGATTTAGGGCTCCAACCCTCAAAGAACTCTATTTCTTATTTGTAGACATCAACCATAACGTTCAAGGGAATCAGAATTTAGGCACAGAAACAGCGCATAATTTCATTGGATCGATGGATTATCGACACATTATTGGGAAAAATGCGGCTGCCACATTTAAGTTGTCGTATTTTAAAAATTTCATCACCAATCAAATTCAATTGGCATTGTTAGACAGCCGCACAAATCTTTACCAATACATCAACGTTGGCAAAATGAATTCGCAAGGAATCACCACGCAAACTGAATATTTTAGAAATCAATTTCAATTTAAAGTGAGTGCATCTTGGATCAACAACCAAAGCAAGAGCGATAACACTGGAAATTGGAAAATATGGGATGTCGTTCAAACAAGTTTCAATGTTTCTTATAAATTAAAACAACCTGGCATTTCTATTCAAATTTTCAGCCGATACACAGGTCAAAATTATGGATTTGAGGAAAATGGCAAAGCTTTTGAAATTGCACCATATTATTTAGCAGATTTAAGCCTAAATAAAACATTCTTTAATGATAAATTAGATATTCAATTGGGTTGTAAAAATGTAATGGATGTAAAACAAATTCAATCGTCGTCAACAACTGGCGCAGTGCATGGTGGTGGCAGTGGAAACATGAATATTTCTGCCGGAAGAAACTTTTTTGTTCAATGTAGATTAACTTTGTAGAGGTGAAAGCGAGAAATCAAATATTATTGATGTTGGTGGCGATTTTGGGAATGTCGTCATGTGAGAAAGATGAAGTACTTTACCCACGGCCGAATGTTCCTGTGGGCATTCAAACCCAAACATTTGCGATGGGTGAAAACTACGAAAATCAATTGTGGTTTGATTTCGAAACCCAGAAAATATATACCAATCAATATGGAAATTGGGATATTGGTGTTTCTTGTCAAGACGATCCTTCAATCATCATTTGCGGCGGTAAAAATTCATATTTTTCAGTATGTGAAATTCAAGGAGTTGCATTTAACGACGTGTCGCCATTGCATTTAAAAAATGCAGAGTGGCGTTTCGATCATCCAAATGGCAATATTGATTCTAGTGCATTTGGCAATTGTTTTGTAAAATCGATTGATGGGTACAACGGTAAAAATTCTATTTTTATTTTAGATAGGGGCACGGATACCTTAAAAAATTACAGGTATATCAAAATTCAATTGCTTGGTGTTAAAGGTGGCGCGTATCAATTTAAATGGGGCTATTTAAGCATTCCAAATTTGGCCTATTTAACCCAAATTGAAACCAAACCAGATTTTAATTACGTTTATTATTCTTTTGGGAAGAAGGACACAGTAGCCAACGAACCGGTAAAAAGTTCGAACTGGGATTTGGTGTTTACGACCTATAAAGAAACCATTGACGATGCGAATGGAGTGCCATATCCATATATCATCCGTGGTGCCTTAACAAACCACAAAAATATTGAGGTGTGCCAAATCGACAATGGCATTTCCTATAATAGTTGCGACAAATCTTTTGCTGAGAAGCAAGCATTCAATGTCAATGCCAACGAAATTGGTTACGACTGGAAAGAATACAATCAACAATCAAGTAAGTATACCATTTTACCAACCCGTTTTTATATCATTAAAACCGCAACAAATCAATATTTCAAAATGAAATTTGTTGACTTTTACGACGATCAAGGGCGTAAGGGATATCCTAAAATGGCTTGGCAGTTACTCTAAGATTTTATACATTCGCACTTATGAAAAATATTTTTTTCGTTGCAGTTTCATCAATGTTTGCATTGAACGGATTTGCTCAACAACAGGGTACAACGACCCCACCTCCTGCAGCAGAGCCAATGGCTGAAACGCATTTAAAGAATTTAAAACAACTGACTTTCGGAGGTGACAATGCAGAAGCATATTTTAGCTTCGACAATCAATCATTGGTGTTTCAGAGCAACAACCAAAAATGGGGTGTGAATTGCGATCAAATATTTTTCAGTAGAATCGACAGTTTCATTGGTGGCAACTACAAGCCGAAAATGTTGAGCACTGGATTGGGAAGAACCACGTGTTCTTACTATATGCCCGACAATAAGCACATGCTTTATGCAAGCACCCATTTGGGAAACAATGCTTGCCCTCCTGTGCCTGAAACCTCTGGGGCTTATCTATGGCCAGTTTATGCCGATTTCGACATTTTTGTGGCCGATGAAAACAGCAAAATCCAAAAACAATTAACCAAAGAACCTGGTTACGATGCAGAAGCAACTGTTTCTCCTGATGGAAGATCAATTGTTTTCACCAGTACTAGAAGTGGTGATTTAGAACTTTGGATCATGGATATCGATGGATCGAATCCACGTCAAATTACCTTTGGACTTGGTTACGACGGTGGTGCATTCTTTTCTCCAGACAGCAAAAAATTGGTATTTAGAGCTTCTAGGCCAAATACTCCAGAAGACATTACGAAGTATAAAGATTTATTGGCTAAAAACTTAGTTGCACCTACCAACATGGAAATTTACACCGTGAATGTTGATGGCACTGATTTAAAACAAATTACAAAGTTAGGAAAAGCCAATTGGGCACCATTCTTCCACCCTTCGGGAAATAAAATCATTTTTTCGAGCAATCACCACAGCCAAAGAGGCTATGACTTCCAGTTGTATATGATTGACATTCAAACTGGTAAATTAGAGCGCATTACGAATGCAAGTATTTTCAATGCATTTCCAATGTTTTCTCCAGATGGTAAAAAATTGGTATTCAGCAGCAACAGAAACAATGGTGGCACTCGCGATACGAATTTATTCATTGCCGATTGGACTGATTGATGCTTCTTAAATCGCAAGCCCTCATTCTCAAGAAAATTCCCTACACCGACCACGCTTCGGTGGTTACAATGTACACAAGGGAAATTGGGTTACAGCGATTTTTAGTGCAGGGACTTCATAAGAAGGACAATAAAAACGCCTACTATCAATTGGGAAATACCGTTGAAATTATATTTAACTTAAAAGTCAATCCTGGTTTACTGAGAATTAAAGAAATTTCGTCATTGGGGCAAAATGTGGCTTATGATTCATTTGCCATTCAACAGATTAAATGGTTTTATTTAGAAATCATTGGCTTGTGCATCCACGAGGATCATTCAGATCCTAACCTTTTTGATTTTATTTTCAATCATTTCCAACAGTTAGAGCCGTCAAACAATTTGGTTTATTTACCCCTTACCTTTTTAATAGGTCTGGGCATGCAGCTTGGATACGAGATAGATTGGCATTCAGGACTCTCTAAATCGATTGATTTAACAACGGGACAACCGAGTACCCCATCTACCCCGAATCATTTTAAAACCGACGTATGGATGAATCAGGCAATTTACACAATCACCCAAGGAAATATCCCTCAATTAAATAAAACAGAAAGAAGGATGATTGTAGACAAGCTCACGCACCATTTACAGCATCATTTGTTTCCTCAGAAGCAACTAAAGTCGCTCGAAATTTTTGATATGCTTAATGCTGATTAACCAGAGAAGCATCTTCTGTGAGCATTTGCAAGCACTGATCAACCATATTTGAAGAACCAATATAGATTGGAGCTCGTTGATGTAAATCTGTTGGCAATAAATCTAAGATTCTCCCAGTCCCTGTAGACGCTTGTCCACCCGCTTGTTCAACAATAAAGGCCATTGGGTTGCATTCGTACATCAAACGAAGTTTACCATTCGGTGTTTTTTCAGTTGCTGGATACATGAAAATCCCCCCTTTTAATAAGTTTCTATGAAAATCTGCAATTAAACTTCCAATGTATCTTGCACCGTAAGGACGGTTGGTCGATTTATCTTTTTCTTTACAATATTGAACATAACGCTTGATGCCATCCGGAAAATCTTGTAAATTTCCTTCATTCACACTAAATATCTTACCATCTTTTGGGGTTTGAATGTTCGGGTGCGACAAACAAAATTCCTGAATTGAATCGTCGAGGGTAAAACCATTCACGCCTAAACCGGTGGTGTAAACCAACATGGTGCTGCTACCATAAATGATATAACCTGCTGCAACTTGGTGTTTGCCTTTTTGCATGCAATCGGCGGCGGTTGGTGGCTGTGTGAAATTTGAACGTCGGTAAATTGAAAAAATAGTTCCGATACTCGCGTTTACATCGATGTTACTACTTCCATCTAAAGGATCGATGGCAATGATATATTTTTCGTTTTCACTTCCCTCAATAAAAACAGGATCATCGTTTTCTTCAGAAATAATGACAGCAACTTCACCACTTTTTGACAATGCAGCAATAAAGACTTCATTGGCAATAACATCTAGCTTCTTTTGCTCTTCGCCATGGGTATTTGTAGAACCATGATTACCCAAAATGTCTACCAATCCAGCTTTACGAACATCTCTATTGACAACTTTCGCAGCAAGTTCTAAGGATCTGAAAATGCGGCTCAATGAACCTCTTGACTCTTTGTATAATGATTGTTGATCTACAATAAATTGTTCTAAAGTAATTAATCCTGAATGCGGCATAGGGTTAGTGTGAGATTTTAGTATTTATTTTGCAAAACAACAACAAAATAATATATTTTACCCTATCATTTACAAAGAAGAGATGAAGATTTACAAATTCGGTGGTGCATCGGTGAAAGATGCCGAGGGCGTTAGAAACGTTGCGAACATCATTTCGCAAGAAAAAAACAATGAAATATTGGTGGTGATTAGTGCAATGGGCAAAACCACAAACGCTCTTGAAACCCTCGTAAACGCTACATTTAAGAATGAAAAATCGGCTTCAGATGTCTTACAAGCAATCATTCAATCGCACAATGAATTGCTTGCTGAGTTATTTCAAGAAAATGCTTTTATTTGGATTAATGAGGTTAGAAATTTATTTTTAGAATTGGAGTGTTTAATTGACAATGAGAACTTAAAAGACGATTATGACTTCCTTTACGATCAAATTGTAAGTTATGGAGAACTCATTTCTACCCGCATTGTGAGTGCGTATTTAATTAGCCAAAATATCCAAAACCAATGGATTGATGCGCGTAATTTCATCATTACCGACAGTCGCTACCGCGATGCAAAAGTTCAATGGGAAGAAACTGAAAAAGTGGTTTCGAACCGTTTAAAGCCATTGTCGGCAAAGAATTTAATCATCACCCAAGGATTTATTGGAAAAGGTGAAAAAGGAGAAACCACCACTTTGGGAAGAGAAGGCTCAGATTACAGTGCTGCCATTTTCGGAAAAATACTAGGGGCTGAATCGGTTACCATTTGGAAAGATGTTGCCGGTGTGATGAACGCCGATCCTAAGAAATTCGACAATACTGTACTCATTTCTGAACTGAGTTATAACGATGCCATTGAATTGGCATACTACGGAGCTTCTGTGATCCATCCAAAAACCATTCAGCCCTTGAAGGCTTCAAACATCCCTCTTTTTGTAAAATCGTTTCTCAATCCATCTGAACCTGGAACCAAAGTCAGCGATGATTCTCAACCTTTGTCGGTTCCATGTAAGATTCACAAATCGAATCAAATCATGTTGGAAATTAGCACCAAGGACTTCAACTTTATTGTTGAAGAACATTTAAAGCAAATTTTTGAAGCATTGAGTCAATATAAAGTTCGTGCGCACATCATGCAAAATTCTGCAATTCACTTTAGATGTGTGATCGACAACAAAGAAAACAAACACATGCCATTGATTGAGCATTTAGGATCGATGGGCTTAAACATCCATATTATTGAAAATTTGGATTTATTGAGTGTATACCAGCCTATTGAATCGAGTAGAGATGAAATGAAGCAATTCGGGAATATCATTATGCAGCAAAATATGGGCAACGCGGCTCATTACGTCATCCAAAAGTAAATTACGAGAATCACATAGATCAAAAGCAGGGCAATTCATTTGTCCTGCTTTTTTATTTTGAGGGACATTGGGTGCAAAAAATATTTGCAAATCTGCGAATCATTTCTTGGTTTTTATTTGAGGTTAGCACAAAAAAAGGTGGCTGCAATGCAGCCACCTTTTCAAATGAATTTCCTTAAATATTATTCTTGAACAATTACTTTTTTGGTAATTGACTGACCGTCGTTTGTGAAACGAATCATGTACATTCCGCGACCGAAGTCACCAAGGTTGATTTCAGTGGTACCGAAACCAGAATTTACGTTATTCAAACGAGCAACCACAGCACCTAAAGCATTTGAAACTTCAATGTTTACAGGCTTGTTATTGTTCAATGCATAACCAATTTTCACTTTGTTTGAAGTTGGATTAGGATAAACTGAAACAGCATCGTTTAAGTTAAAGTTCTCAACTCCAGTGAAAGTATTGGTACAATTAGGAGGATAAGAAACATAAACATCTCTAATCACAGTTGTAGAAGTATTTCCGCTTGGATCAGTAACTTCATAAGCAATAAAGTAAGAACCAGACTCCCAAATATTTACATTGCTACTCACTACGTTCACTCTGTTTAGCAAATCTGAAGTACCATAATAGTTATCCTTTAAGATTAAACCACTCATCGCCCAGAAAGGAACCCCTACACAAACGTTAACTGAGTTTGCAACAATTTGAGGTGCAATTTGGTCAATAACTTTTACATATCTTGTTTTTGAGGTTGAATTTCCACTTCCATCAGTTGCAGTGAATACTTCAGTATAAACACCTAAGCTAAAAGGATCAACGTTGCCTTTTCTAGAGATACTAATTTGAGAATTCAAATAATAATTATCAGAAGTAGATACGCTTCTAGAAGAATAAGGCGTTAAAACATCATGATAAACGGTATCTTCAGTATTTAATTCGATGTTCGGCGCAATGAAATCATCTACACGGTAGTTAATTACAAAACCATCTTCAACTGCTTTGTTACCAGAAGGATCAACAGCGTTGTACACGACTGGGTAAGTTGCGCGAACTTGGTTGTTTACTGGACCATTGAAACCAGCGTTTTTGCTGATAAACAAATTACCGTTGCAATCATCATAAGCGTAGATATCGTCTACAAATGGACTTTTGATTTGAACATCGATTGTTGAGTTATTTACAATTTTCTTACCCAATAAATAGATACCAGGTTTTGTAGTATCGCGAACCAAAACAGTTCTTGTTAAAGTAGCGGTATTGCCTTGTGCATCTTTTACAGAATAAACAATTTTATAATCACCCACTTTTTTAGAATCAACAGAACCAGTTGTTAAAATTGTAGTCGTTAAGTTACCATCAATATTATCCATTGCAATTGCACCTGGATCTATGAAGCTAGCACACTGATCAATTTGCATTGAAGCGTTACCATTTAAGGTTAACACCGGAGCAGTTCTATCCAATACAACAATTACAAAACGTGTTTTAGAATCAGCTTTATTTCCAGAAGCATCTTCCAATGCAAAATTAATGGCATAAACACCCGGTACTGTGCAATCTAAATCAGAGGTTAATACCACTTCACTGGTTAAGTCACCTTCTGTTGCATCAGAAGCACTGTAAGTTTTAGAAGCGATTTCAGAGTAGCAAGAACTAACACTTGAAGATTTCTCAACACGAATGGTATCAGAACCTACCAAAGAAATCATCGGTTTAGTGTTATCGTTTGCTAATTCAATTAAGTAGTCTTCAAATTCTCCAACTTGGTTTACACCACAAGGAGAGTTTGCGAATGAACCATAAGCTACACCAACACGCATTTTCGTTTTTCCTTCAAAGCTATTTTTCAATTTAGGCACTGAGAAACTTGCGTTTACGGAATTTCCAGAAGTCGTACCAGAACTCATGATTTCTTCACCGGCATCGGTAAAGTCACCATCAATATTCCAGTCAATCCACGCTTTGTAATTCACTTGGTTAGAATTTGTTTTTCTATCTACATAAATGTCATATTTAGAACCAAATGTCATTTTTGCAGGGTATTTAGGATCAGAGTAGTCAGTGTAGTAAGCAACACCACCAGTAGAAGCATTGTTAATCACAGTTCTATTGTTTTTGTCTTTTACCACAACAGAGTTGATTGCAACGTCAGAACTCAACATATCAACCAAAGGTGTGCAATAATCGATTACAACAACATATTTATTTTTGATTACTTTCTTTTCAGAAGCTGATTTACCAGCAGCTGCGTTATATGCACTTAATGTGAAGGTGTAAGGACCACCTGCAGTGAATTTAACTTGTGGATTCTGAGAAGATTTAGATGTACCATTCTCATAAGTGAAGGTTGTAGGGAAAATGCTCCATTCGAAAACGTTTGCATAATCTGTTTTAGTTTGAATTGTTACAACTTCACCAATGCTTGGACGCAAGTTACTTGCTTTGTAGTCTACTTGCCAAGCAGTTGTTGGAGTTTCAATATCCACTGTTGAGCAGAATGAATCAATACCAGTACAAGTTTGAGCAGTTAAGCAAACTTTATAAGTGCCGTCAGTTGTAAATGCATAAGTAAAATCATTACTTGTGCTGTAACCTCCATCAGAAGAAGACCAAACATAATTCGGCAAACCACTTACGTTTGAGGTTGTGTTTTTAAATTCAACGTTCACACCAACACCATATTTCTTGTACTCACTTGTCCAAGATGGTTTAGGTAATGAAGGCGGATTCAAATCACTTTCCCATGAAATAATATAACCACGACCCGTTCCAGAAGTACCAGATTCAAATGTAATATAAGCAACACCTGAAGTACAAGTAATTATAGAAGTATCATAAAATGCTTGATTACCAGCATTTACTGCAGCAATTAATTTAGCTGGATCAGCCTGATCACCATCATAGAATTTAATGATATCGCTATTATCTGCCAAGTTTAAGTCTAAGAAACTAAATCTAATTTCTTTAGCACCACACGGAATAATTTTAATATAATCGATTGATTGTTTTCGACCGTTTGCATAATCACCCGTTGGGCCATTGTGGTCATATAGAATTCCTTTTTTGTTTGCTGCTTCTTTAGAAGGGCCATGATAATAAACTGCGGCAGGGGTACATTCAATGTATTTCTTTTTACACAATGAATCACTCCAACCAATGTCATTATACGATTCTAAACAAACATTATACCAACCAGTTTCACCAAGATAAACCACTGGTTGTGGGTTTCCTGTAATGGTTTGATCATCGGCGCCTGTAGGGCTAATGATCGACCATTTGTAATCCCAAGCACCATTGTTACTTAAGTCGAACAATTGACAGCTAAAACTCAATTCAACTTCGTTTATATCCGATATAAAATCAGCAACTGGTTTAGCCGTTGGCTTAATAATAATCGTAGATTTTTCAATTGAATCTTTAATGCCACAATAATCAACATCTAACCTTACGTTATAAGTACCAGCCGAATCCCAACTTTTTACACCTTTATATGTATTGTTATTTCCCACTTTGCCAGCACCCGAATAGGTCCACTTATAATTCCAATTTCCGCCGCCGTTTGCAACAAATGTAATTGGGGCTTTGGTATATTTATTACCTTTAGGAACTGTAAAATCAGCAACTGGAGGCGTTACCTTTTTAATGTTCACTTGGAAATCCATGATGTTACCATAATCTGACACAGTTCCACAACCTTGATTCGCATTTACAGAAATGTACAAACAACGAATACGCAAAATTGCAGTTCCAGAGAATGTACTGTTACATGGTAATTTAATTGAACCAGTACTGGTACCGCCATTCGGTGCAACCCGACCTATAGGGCCAGATGAACCAGACAAACACTCCGTTGCATCGAGTTTATTGTCGCCGTTTAAATCTAACCAAACGCCAGCCCACTCAGAATAAGTACAACCATTTGTAATTTTAATTTCAATGGTTTCACCAGGTGTAAAATCAATACAAGGCGTTGTTGTCATTAATTTGTTGGTCGCACCTGTGTTTGAACAAGTTAAACCAGTAAAACTTGCAACATCACCTTTACTGTTCTTGATTTCCACACCAGAAAACCAATCAATTGAACAACCATAAGAATTTGTAGCCCCGCAAATTTGAGCATTCAAGTTTGACGAAATCAAACCAATGAATGCAAATGTTAGAGCTAAAATCTTACTCCCGAAATTTTTAAAGGAAATTTTCATATTTAGTTTTAGTCATTATTTATTTTGAGCCCGAAATGTACACATTACAAACCGATTAATAAAAATATGACGACCTAAATATTAAAAAAGCACTATTGAACGATTAAATTTCATAGTAAAAGTGATTTTTTTACACTAAAATGACAAATGAATTATTGTAAAATCAATTTTTGACCGAGACTAATTGAATTATTCTGGATATTGTTAAGTTGTTTCAAACGATCTACAGGCAAATGATATTTCTGAGCAATACTGTATAACGTTTCGCCAGGTTTCACAAAGTGAATACTGGCAACAACTTGAGTGGTTGATTGTCCGCTAGACAAATTTGCAACCCGATATAAATAGAGCACTTGGTCTACCGAAATTGGTTTTGATTGTAAATGATTCCAAACAATGAGGGAATCGGCCTTCATTGAATACATTTTAGAAATAGAATAAACCGTTTCACCCTTAAGAACAGTATGCGTTTTTGACTTAACATTCTCACGATTATTGACCATATTTTCGGTGTTTTTTGAGGGTTTCATTGTTGGACTCAAGACCAATATCTGCCCAACTTTCACATCTGCTATTTCTAAATCATTCCAACGAACCAAATTCAAAACTGATGTTTGATACTTTTCTGCAATCTGCTCAATGGTTTCGCCTTTTAAAACCTCATGCATATTTTCAGAGATTGCCTTTTTTCTTTGATTCAGCAAGTTAACGGCATCGGCCTGATTTACTTTGGGCGTTTGAACAGCTAATTTAGGTGGATTTTGGCGTTTCTCCTTTAAATAGATAACCTCACCTACAGCAGGTTCTTGTCCAGGCTCCAATCTATTCTTGCGATATAGTTGCTTCATTTTTACAGCATACTGCTGTGAAATATCTCTCAGCGATTCCCCTTTCTTTAAAATGTGCGTTTCTTCTGATCCACTGCTTCTTTTAGGACGTAAATAAATAATTTCCCCGGGATTAATCATCTCACCCTCTTTCAGGTCGTTGTAACGATATATCTGCCATGTTCCAAGATGATGTTTTTTTGCCACTTCACTCGGATTCTCCCCTTCTTTTGCCCCAATTGCCGGGACACCATTAATTTGAATCATTTCAGGCTGACCAATTGACCCTTTAAAATACTCTTCACCCAAAACAACCATGCTGTCATAGAGAGTTAAGCGATATTTGCGAATAATATTCGATAAAATTGTTCCGTAAGCAGGATTTGTTGCATATCCAGCCTCTCTAAGTCCATTCGCCCATCCTTCATAATCGGTGGGATTTAATTCAAACAGAGCAGCATATCTGGAGCTACCTTTTAAAAAAAGAGAATGGTCTCTAT
>CAIRMY010000091.1 GCA_903879775.1 uncultured Bacteroidota bacterium | reverse complement strand
CAATGTATTGATTGCAATATATGAAATACTAAATCCACCTGTTTCGTAAGGATTCAAATGAGAGTAATCGGACCCACCACCAACTGTATCTTTAAATAATTCTGAATAACCTTTGTTGAATGATTTATTCATAGATAAATCTATTTTAAAATCTTTGAATGGTTCTATGTTAGCAGTGATGTTAAAGGTCTGAGCAAATTGCTGTTGAAAAGGCGCACTGAATAAGGAATCTCTTGTCATTACATTATCACGCCCTTTGCCTTCGAGCCATAAACGATCAGGTTGATATCCAAAAACAAATGGCGCTCCTGGGTTCATTTTATTTCCAAAATTCATACCACTGTATTGGGTACTATCCATATAACCTGGCAAGGTAGTTCCTTGATTTTCTGAATAAGAAAAACTTGCACGTTTTACCATCATCAAAAGTCCTCCAACAAATCGAACACCGTCAGAAGGTATATATTCTTTCTTTTTCTTCTTTTTATCCACTGCTGTTTTTTTCACAACTGATTTTTTACCAGCAACTCCTGAAGTATCTTTTCGTCCTTTATCTTTTTTATCAGATGCCGCAATTTGCGCGTTTGGATTTTTATTAAAAATCTGTTGATCTTTGCGCCCATTTGATTGCGCATTTTGTTCTTTCTCTTTTTCTTCTCGAGGATTCATCTTTACGATATCTTGCTCTTCATCTTTACCTCCCTCATTGTCCTTACCGCCATCACGTCCACCTCCTTTAGTACTACCTCCATCCTGTTTGGTATTCCCTTTATCACTATTCCCTCCTTTACCTTTTTCGTTTTGAGCCAAGGATTTACTTTGTGGCTTAGCGGGGGTATTTACTTTTGGTGAATTTATTTTTTTCAATATTTTCACTTTGTTATACAACTGGGTAAAATTCATTTCACCATTCACTTGTTTATTTTGGGTGTTACCTAACACGTTTCCAAGATTTTTAGATAAAAGTGATGCAGAAGTCCAATTGTAATTAGCGCCATAACTTCCTCTCAATGTAGTCCAATCTAATAATGGAAATTTAGAAAGAGGTACATTGTAATTGGCATTAAAGGTTTGTGCATAACCCGTATTTCGTCCAAAGCTACCTACATTGGACCAAAAGGTATCTTTCTTAGCTTTTGTATCTAAGCGACCATAGGGTTCATCTACTCTCGAATTATTGACAGCATTGTAGTCAAATGAAAGTGACTTTGTAAGATCCCATCTGAAATTATAGGTTCTATTCCAAGTGAAGAATTTAAAATACAATGGCTCTAATTTATAAGCCCCCTCATCTATGTTTCGTACCACTGTTTCACCCACAGTACGGTTGATTGTATTTCTAAATGAAAAATTAGAAGGCATCAAATTGAAATTAAAATCGCGAAGCAATTGATAATATTTGCGCTTTTGAGGTATTAGCTTTTTAAATGGTTCAATTGATTTTTGCTTAAATGAGTAGTTATAACCTAAGCCTAAATGATGTTCATTGAGTTCATCATTTTCTACCAATGGATTATGTTTACTTGTTTGAGTATAGGAGTAACTCACATCAAAGTTTTGCAAATCCCACAATTCTTTTCGCTTATTTTTTGTTGGGGTAATACGTACATTCTGAAAATTCAAACTTTTGATAGATGTAAAATCTTGTGCAGTTTCTTTAATTTTTTTCTTTTCAGCACCTGATGCTGTTTTTACTTTATCCTTGTATTTGATATCTAAATCATAAGGATCAAATACCGGGTTGCTCACAGTTTGAGAATAACCTGCAAAAACTGGCAATTGCACACCCCATGTTTTAGGCAATAATTTACCAGCATTGATATTGGCCGATACATCAAATTGTGAGAAGTTGTCACGATAACGTTGATTTACTTTTTGATCAATATTACCATATCCAGCGGTATGCATGTTTCCACTCAATTTTACAGTTCCGATATCTGCCAATTGAATATCTACTTTTCCCATGGCTGCATAGCCACCAGATTCCTCAAGATTAGACAGACGTAATTCATTGAACCATACTTCGGCACATTTTTTACCCCCATCATCACTTGGATCGTTTGGAGTTTTCTTAGGATTTACAACACCAACCATCGCCATTTTCACATCGCCTAAATTTGGATTACCCACAATTTTGATATAATTACCAAATGTATCTTTTACTTCATACGGAATCGCATAACTAACACCACTTTTATTACGAGCATCTTTCGCTTTTACAAGTGATTCGAAATTAAGATCCATCTCATTCTCTTTAGGCCATATTAAATTAGGATCTTTAATCCCAAATTGAGTAAAGGTCAATGGTATTTGGTATTCATAATAGTTTGAAACAAAGTCGCTACCCAAACGGATAAAGGCTCTCATATCTCCTTTTTTGATTGGAGTAACATCTATGCCTTCAGCATGTACAAACATTTTCATAGATTTGAATTGACGCAAATCCATACCCAAAGATTTAAAGGCTCCTTTGGCATTGCCGTCATCTAATCCACATACTTGTATTGCCAATGATTGCTCATTTTGCAATACACTTTGTCCGTTTGACACTTGTTGTTGCTGACGTTGTATACCTGGAGGTGTCACATAAGGGATAGGTGATCGACCACTATTCTCTTCCAAACTTACAGAGTACAAATTGAATAAAGTTGCATTGTTATCATCATCAGGTACTAACTCACCTGGTTTTTGTAATGAATAGTTGTATCGACGCCATTGATTACGACCAAGTTCCAAACGAGCAAAACGTAAAATTACACTGTCTTGGAAGCCTGTCAAGAACATACGCATAAAACGTATAGAACGGAAGTCTGAAATTCCTCCAACGCGATCTGTGTATTCTCTTATCGGAACTTTAAATTGATACCATGTTTCATTTTGTGTATTTCCATTGGCAAGTTTAACAGCCGATATTTGTTTGTTGACAATATAATTTTCACCTACCAACATATTAGGTTTCATCTCTACACGGTATTGAAAATACTGTTCATTTTCATTGAGCGTATTATCTCTATTGATATCTTCCGACTCAGGTACATTTGTAAATGCATTGGAAAATTGACTATTATTATCAGACACAGGTGAGTTGCCTTGAGGGTTATTAAAACGACTGTATCTTTTTAAGATTGGCAATTTAGCATTGTCATAATCTGCACCTCTGAAATGATGGAAATCATCATTGGCAGGATCGGCAATGGCCGATTGATAAGCAACTGATGTAGTACCAAAATTGGCAGTCAATTCATCAAGATAGGTTTTGAATTGAACTTCTTCTTCTGTATTCACCATCCCATCGTAGCCAATATCTTGCGCTGCACGGGCATCTGTATTGTTATCGAAGGCTGGTGTAATTTGTTGTTGGAATCGTGGAATATTTGACCACTTCGTTTTATCTAATTTACTTGGGTCCGTTGGATAAGGCAATCCGTTTTCAAAAAACTTTCTAGAATCTTTTAAAATGTCCTCTGAAATATTTCCAAGATTAATATAGAAAAATCCACCTGGATCATTGGGTCGATTAATAAATGGATCCATGACCCAAAACTCAATGAACTCAACATTGGCCGTTTCAAAATCACTGTAATCGATCGGACGCATGATACCTGCCCAACGGCGCGATGGATTTAACAATCTTCCATCGGAAGTCACACTAGATGTAGATGCATCAAAATTATAAGGTCCTCGTTCTTTGGGATTGAATGCTAAATCGAGTGTGGTTAAATTGCCTTGTAATGCTGTATATGATCGAAGAGGAAATACATCTTGCTGTTGTACCAATCGGATATAATGATTTGAAAGCTGAGCTGTATCTTTTTTCAAATGCTCTGGCATACAATTCTGTCGAGGATCTACCATACATGGATCTAAATTATACCATGCTAGTTTAGCCCTATTTTTACCATATTTCCAATCATTGACTAAGGTTGCTTCAGGGAATAGACTATTCCCAAATTTGTCACTTGCATTTTGCGGCGTTGATGCCAATGCCCAACTTGTTACTGGAAATTTCAAATCGTATCCACTTCGTGTCCCTTCAAAATCATCTATGTAAATATTGGCTTCGCCATCTATTTCTATAAAGCGACTATGCCCAGGAATAATTTTAGCCACCTCACCACTTGCTACTATCATAGAAGGTGAAGTAGTGCTTACAATTGGTAATCGGTCTAGGAATCGAGTCAATCCCATTGCATCTTTTTGATAATTGGCATCTAAACCTAATACAGTATTTTTAATTGGGTCTTCGCCAAAGGTTACTTTATTGAAATAAGGTCGTTCGGATAATCGAAGTAAGGTACCTCCAATACTAAAATTATCATTTACAAAATAATCCAATCGAGTCCCCATGAAATTTTGAACTTGTGCGCCAAACGTAGCATTATTCTCATAAGAAACATTGATAGGAATACCTGAATTGAGTATACCTGCATTGATAATTTTCAGTTTACCAATTCCATAATCGATGGTATAATCAACATTCTCAGTCAATTTAGTTCCTCCGGCAAATACAGTTACAGATCCTTGCGGAATATTGAAACCTCCCAAATAAATTTCAGACGAATTAGAGGACTTGAAAGAACCTTTCATTAAAAAACGATTGAATTGGGGAAATTGAATGGCAATATTTTTAGTTGAATCGTAAAGCAACTTGTAAAGATATTTTTTCTCCAATTGAGTATTCCCATTAAATACAGGCTTCAAATCATCTCCAAAAGGCTCTAATACTGGAAATATAATTTTCCCTTGTTGAGAATTGATGGTCAAGCCTTCTACATAATCAAAACGTCCATCGGGTTGAGGGTCATTTTGATTGTTTAATCGATCTAAATTCAATAAATTAATCAATGGCACACCTGCTTGAGGTCCTTCGGGTAAATATCGTTTTTCTCCACCGCCTGGGTCTAAATAGAAAATATTTAAAATAAATTCGTCATTTGAAACTCCAGACGAACCCAATGAATAAATATTTTTCATCATTAAAT
>CAIRMY010000090.1 GCA_903879775.1 uncultured Bacteroidota bacterium | reverse complement strand
GTTAACAGAATGCTATTATCCTACATATAGAACAGTTACAACCTATACGAATGGCAGACCAAGTACATCACAAGTATTTGATGGATATCAATATACCCATGGTGTTTTGGTGAAAATTACCGATGAGGGAAAAGTAGAGTGGGATAATATTTTTGCCCTATCGCCTAAGACTAAGCCGTATTTCCCAAGAACATTTATCACAGTGAATCAAGACATTTCTAAAGACATTACCATGGTTTATAGCACTGGATTGAATATTTATCGTAAATCGTTCAATCTGGGTGGAACAGTGAGGTCTGCCGATGATAAAACGATTGATGCAACCGAAAAAGATGGCGACAAAGTAAAATATAGTTTTTCGAATGTTGAATTTTGGTACGACAATTATTTCCTAATGTCGGGTTACCAAAAGATCAAAAATGCTGAAAGAGACGAAAACGGCAAAAAGGTGAGAGAAGTCCTTTTTATGAATAAAATAGAATTCTAAAACACATTCAAATCAATAAATTCAAGGAAGGCGAATGCCTTCCTTTTTTATTTTAGTTTATAGATGTCGTAGACATCGTTCGAATCGATTTTATTGTAATTCAATTGCAGTTGTGAGCCAAACGCATCTTTCGCAATGACAATGTATTTCAATCCTAATTTTTGCAGGGAATCAACATATTGAGGATTTTGGACGAACTGATTATGATTTGACCAACCTTTGCGGTGTGCAAAATATAATGGAGTAGGAACTTCCTTACTATTTACAAAAATGAGGTCATTTCGCGAGCCATATTTATTTAAGTCTTTTTCTAGATTTTCAAATTTTGCATAAGATGGTTTTAACCTAAAATCATGTTGCCAGTTTGCAATGTTTTCGATGAGTACAATGCTTAAAATGATGTACATCCATTTGGTTTCAATTTTTGTCAATGCAAATCCTGCAACAAATGCCATAATTGGTGTGTAAGGAACGATGTAATAGCTGTGAATGGCAAAGGTTTCACCAGATTTAAACATGAGTATAAAGAAAACGGACGTGCAAAGTCCCAAGATCCAAATTGTGATTGGCTCGGTTTTTCTAAATTTCCAGGCGTACCAGCATCCCCCAAGAAAAAGTAAAAAACCGGTGATGTGCATTGAGTCTAAATAGTATTTTTCTAGGACAGATTGCCAATTTCGCAAGATTTCAATGGTGCCAATTTTAATTGATTTACCCATGAAAAAATGCTTCAAACCGTAATGTTCAATCAAGTATGGAACCCATTTAAAATAATACCAAAACACGGTGCTAATGATGGCTAAGTTTACAAGTCCAAACATCATTTTAATTTTGAGGGACATTGATTTTTGAAGCATTGGAATGGCAAAAACCATGAGAAAATAGCCCATGGGTAATTTCGCTAAGATGCCCAAAAGCATGAATATTGTATACAGTGCGATATTTAAAATTACGGGTTTTTCATAAAAATATTTTAATCCGTAGTAAATTCCCATAAAAACCAAAGAAACGGCAAACGTATCGGGCATGATTTTCCTGGAATAGGCAAACCAAATGGAGCCTAAAAGCAGCATTGCGCTTGCAAAAGCGTGGCTTTCATTGAGGTATTTGCGGATGATTTTATAGAAAAACCAAATGCCAATGGTAGATATAATTAAGTTGATAGCCCTTCCATACCAATGTTGGTAGCCAAAGAGTTTTGCAACTAAAAAGATGATGTAATTGAGTACGGGAAATTCCATTCCTGTGATTCCTGATTTTTCTCCGCAAACATCAATTCTTGGGTATAGGATACGACTGTCGAATTCGAGGTAATTTCTTGCCACCATTGCAACGGTGGTTTGACGCCAGTTGTGTGCAACATCTAAAGGTGGATTTGTAATTCCATAAAGTCGGATGATGAAGAAAAAAATCAGCCAAAAACGAATGTCTTTAAAATATTTAAACAACGATTTCATTGGGTGGCAAGATACAAAAAAAAGCCCCGATAAAGGGGCTTTAAAGTTAAATAACCATTATAAATTCACAACACCACCAGCTTTTATTGTGATTCGTTGCTGCTTGTAGTGAACGTCCATGTCTAATTCGCCGTGATTGTTCACGCTCGTGCCAGAGTGGTTGACAGAAATGGTTACAGGACTGTTTTTGAATAAAATTCTGAATTTATACCCATACCATTGCTCAGGGCAATGAGGGTCTAAATGCAACGATTGATTTTTAATTCTCAAACCACCGAAACCTTGAACAATACTCAAATAGCTTCCCGCCATACTTGTAATGTGAAGGCCATCTTCAGTGTCGTTGTTGTAATTATCCAGATCCAATCGAGCCGTTCTTAAATACATTTCATAAGCTTTTTCAGTGGCGCCAATTTTGGCAGCAAGAATGCTATGAACACAAGGGCTCAATGAACTTTCGTGCACTGTAAATGGCTCATAAAAGTTGAAGTTTCGCTTGTGGGTATCAATGTCAAATTGGTCTTCAAAGAAATAAAGTCCCTGCAAAACATCAGCTTGCTTGATATACACACTTCTAAGAATGCGATCCCAACTCCATTTTTGATTGATAGGGCGTTCACTTTCAGGCAATTCACTGCAAGGAATCAATTCCTTTTGCATGAATCCATCGTGTTGTACAAAAACACCCTCAATTTCATCATATGGCAAATACATGTGCTCATTGATATGGGCCCATTTTTCAGCTTCTAATTGAATGTTAAGTTGAGTATTTTTTGCGATTTCTGCAAATTTTGTAGGGAAATTGATTTGCAAATATTCAGCACATTCTGCTGCATAAGTCATGCACCAACATGCAATGTAACTTGTATACCAATTGTTGTTTACATTGTTTTCGTATTCGTTTGGACCTGTAACACCGTGCATTTCATAGCGACTTTGGCGGCTATTCCAATGTACGCGTTGTGCCCAAAAACGTGCAATTCCTAACAACACTTCAAAACCACCTTCCGACAAATATTGTTTGTCGCCAGTGTGTTCTATATAATTGAAAATGGCATATGCAATGGCGCCATTTCTATGAATTTCTTCGAAGGTAATTTCCCATTCGTTGTGGCATTCTTCACCGTTCATTGTAACCATTGGATACAGCGCTGCACCGTCT
>CAIRMY010000089.1 GCA_903879775.1 uncultured Bacteroidota bacterium | reverse complement strand
TATTGGTGAAACAGAGAAAATTTTGATTGAAAGTATTAAAAAAGAGCTCAAGAAAAATTAGAGTAAGTTGAAATTTAAAGATTAATGCATATATTAGCGTAATTAATCTAAATGAATGACCGATATTAAGAATACATATGCAAAACTAATTGAAATTCTTAATAATAATAATTTTGATTCATATGAATATCCATCCGAAGATAAATGTGATTATTTGTTAACTGAAGTCAAGGAAATGCCTGATGAAAAAGCCATTGTGGCGTTAATTGTTACTGATCCTTTTGAAGACTATAGGTTACTCACATGTTATTTGAATTTTGATAACATTCCAAAATTTGAATTTAATTTGCAATGGTTGGATATTATAAATCAAGCAAATTTCGTTTTGCCATTGCCTTGTTTATACATATCCGACAACGGCGTACATATGAAATATAGTTTTCCAATTGGAAATTTAGAGTTGTCTCTGGATATTGAAAATGTGATTACTACAATTATGCTATTTCACAATCAAGTTGAAAAAGTATTTGACTTAGTTTATGTAAGGTTACAACAAATAGATATGGATAATGACCCGGAAGCCATTATAGAGTCTCTTATGAATTGGAATAAAGAATGGAATATGGCTACTTCAGATGAAAGGATATCAGAATGAGTGATGAACAAGTGCAATCAGCTGCATTAACTGGAGAAGATGTAATTCATCGTAAAAGGTCTAGAGTTGCGAGTGTATTCGAACAAGTGAATCCATCATTGGTGGGCGCTGCTAAAGAAAGAGCCGAAAGCGCGCAGCCTGAAGCAGCCGTTGCGCAGCCTGAAGCAGCCGTTGCGAAGCCTGGCTTAAAAGGATTTAAGGCAAAATTCATGAATGCCTTGCCATTCGGAATTGGAGAAAACAAAGCTAAAGAATACGATAAACAAGCAAGAGTTCAATCATTATTCAAAGATAGAGCTGACAATCCAAACTTGAATGAAAGAATTGGAAAAGGCAAGGGTAAAACAAAAGCGATACCGCAAGTAGGTGCTGGAGTTGTAGGGGTTGGAGGATTGGCAGTAGGAACTACAGCTGTTGTTAATGGTTTTGATAGAGGTGTTTATGGTCCAGAGACAAGTATGGGAGATCAATTTTCTGCGGGAGGTATGGGAGCGGTACTTGGTATTGGTGGCTTAGCTTCGGGTGCTCTTGCTTTGAAAAATTATTTAGGTGGGAAATCTCGTATGGATGAAGCTAAAAAAACTGGAGATAAAGCGGGTGAAACTTTAGGTAGTACGCAAGTTGAAAATAGTAAACTTGGAATGGGTAAAGCTGCTTTAATGACAGGATCAGCTGGACTTAAACTTGCGGGTGCATTTGGTGGAATGGCAATGCCAGCTGCGAAGGCAGCAAGTTCTGTATTAGGCGCAGCTTCGGGTGCTTTAACCGTTCTTGAAGGTTTATATAAGGGTTATAAAGAAGCAAAAAGTTTACATAAATTAATCTGGATGAAAACCCTTTCAGCAAAAGGTGAAATTTGGAGAAAGTTTATCAGAAATAAAAAGGGAGCAAGATTGGCTGTTCAAGGAGTGAAGGTTGCGCTTGGTAGCGTTGCAATTGCTGGGAATGTTATGACTGGTGGAGCTACTTTAGGTGCTGTTGCTGCTATTGGCGGATTAGGTATGATGGGTACTAAAATGGCACTCAATTATCGTGATCGTCGAAAAGCCACAGATGTGAGAAAAAAGATGTTTGGCAATACCATGGAAGAAGCTTATGATTCTGGTAAAATTGTTAAGAATCATTCTCCTGAAGAACAAGAAAAAAGGAAATCTCAACCATTAAATATGGATCCAAGCAAAGAAAAACCTTTAGATCGGATTGAAGCGGGCAATTTGGTAAAAAGAAAATCTTCAGAAGTTGGTAGAGTTTCAGGTGAAATTATTGATGTGTTGAAATCAAATAATTTCGAGGAGGATGTGAAACAAGATGGTTCAGGTAATATTCAAGCTTTGGTAGGTAAAACTAAGGTTGGTTTCACGTCAAAAATAATGAGTCTATTTAGTAAAAATGAAAAAGAAGAGAAAGAAAGAAAAGAAGCAAATGATGCTCTAGACAAACTCGAACCAATTAAAAAAGAATATTATGATGCTTTTGAAATTATTAGGGCATTAAAAATCACTAAAACTGAAGCAGTTTCGCCATCGGGTCAGGAATTAATGGAGTCGCGAATTTCAGTCGCGAATTCAATTTAATCCCAACACCAACCTAGCCACGTTCTCACTCACATTCGTGCCTTTGGCGCTCAATTGAGCCCAAAGTTCATCGTAGCCAGCTAAGATGCTCTTATTGGTGTCTTCCTGCTGCAATCTCTGCACAGCGCCCCACAAGGTTTCAACGTCCATTTTTTGTAAGTGTTCTTCAATTAAGCTTCGCTGTAACAATATATTAACCAACGATATATACGGAATCTTAAGCAATTGCTTCCCTACAAAATACGTGAGTTTATTCACCCTGTACGCCACAACTTGTGGCAACTTAAATAAGGCCGTTTCTAATGTTGCAGTGCCACTTGCAACCAATGCAAATCCTCCCGTTTGTTTTGCTTCTTGTAAAATTTCGAAAGTTTGATTAAAAACCACAGTTGCATTCAAATCATTCTGTTGCAAAATTTGATTGTAAAACCCAATATCCAATCCTGGAGCTCCAGCAACCAAAACCTTAACATTGTTGAGTTTATTGGCAACTTTTATAAAATTGGGCAGTAGGGTCATGACTTCATTTTTGCGGCTTCCAGCCAAGATTGCAATTGTTTTTGTTTGATCCAATATTTGCCCTTCCTGATTTGTTTTTGCTGAATTGAATGCCACAACCGATTCATAGGTAGGATTCCCTACATATGTGCAGGGCATTCCAAGTCCCTCAAAAAAAGAAACTTCAAATGGAAAAATCACGTACAAATGATCTATGCACGTTTTCATTTTCTTGACACGGTTTTTGTTCCAAGCCCAGGCTTTAGGTGCTATATACCAATGCACCTCAATGCCATTTTTCTTAGCAAATTGTGCCAATGGTAAATTAAATCCGGGGTTGTCTACTAAGACTACGGCATCGGGTTTTTCCCGAAGAATATCGGCCTTGGCCTGTTTCATGAATCCTTTGATGGTTCGGATATTTTTAACAACCTCCATCAACCCCATGTAGGCGCGATGTTTGTAATGCGATAATAACTTGGCACCTTCATTTTGCATTAGATCGCCACCCCAAGCTACAATTTCTGTGTTTGGATTGATTTTCTTAATTTCAGCAATGACCCTAGAGCCGTGTTGATCGCCACTGGCTTCACCGGCCACAAAAAACAGCTTCATGTTAAAACGCTTGTAGCTCAATCACCATGGCTAAAATTGCAAGTAGCATGGTTGAAATGAGCATTCCTCGGTTGAAGAATATCATTTTATCGAACTTCATCATATAAAAGAAAAGCCCAATATTTCCAGCTACACCCACTTGAAATGGTGTGTTGTACACGTGTCGTAAATTGATAATGCTTTTCACAAAAGTCTCGGCATGTATGCCCATTGACATTGCAATAAGGGTTCCAAGGGTAAAAGGGATTACGAAACCCGCAATAAACCCTAATAGCATTTGTTTTAAATTAAGTTGTTTCATTTAAATTCCATTGATTAATAGATCCAATTCTTTGGTGATCAGTAAGGTCAAACATGGTAGGCACTATTGAAATAAAGCCATTTTCTAAAGCCCATTGGTCGGTGTCTTCACCTTTATCTAAGTTTACAAATTCGCCTGTCATCCAAAAATAATCTCTTCCAAAAGGGTCTTTACGACGGTCAAAATCTTCTTTCCATTTTGCTTGGGCTTGTCGGCAAACTTTAATGCCTTTGATCAATTTATCTTCGGGAACAGGAATGTTTACATTGAGTAAAGTGCCATAAGGCAAACCATTTTTGAGCGTTTCTATAGCAATTTTTTTGATGAAAGGTTTGATTGATTCAAAATCGGCGTCCCATGAATAATCACACAATGAAAATCCAATCGATTTCATACCATCAATAGATGCTTCAACAGCAGCCGACATGGTGCCAGAGTAAATTACATTGATAGAAGAATTGCTGCCATGATTGATTCCTGAAACCATTAAATCGGGTTTTTTGTGTAGGATTTTATCAATTGCAATTTTTACACAATCGACTGGAGTTCCTGTACATTGATACGATTTGACGCCTTCGTATAAATGAACTTCGGTTAATCGAATTGGGTGATTAATTGTAATTGCATGTCCCATAGCGCTTTGAGGCTTATCGGGGGCAACAACAATGACTTCTCCAATTTCTTTCATAACATCGATGAGTGCTTGAATTCCTGGGGCAGTAATTCCATCGTCGTTGGAAATTAAAATGAGTGGTTTGTGATGTGACATGAGAAATACAAATTTACGAAATAGATTGTTAGTTTTTGTGATACATCAATATTTGCAAAAAATCACATAAAAGTGACAAACGTTTATTGTTGTTTGCACAAACAATGTTAAACATGATTACATTTGTTATTGTCAAAATGGTGAAAAGGTCTTTTTTTAAATTGTTCATTTGTCTTCAGCTTTATTCTGTAGCAGTAAACATTTATGGACAAATGCCAAAAAATCAAATTGATCCATTGATTCTCGCAAAAGTATTGGCCAAGGCCAATCATGAAATTACAACCAAAACAAGTTCTGTAATTGGGGAAGGAGATTATCTAATTTCTGGTGATTCTTTATTTTTAAATCCAGATGGCACCCACTATTTATATTCTTATAACGCTAGGCGAAATACTTTTATTAGGCAAGACCACTCTAATTTTCATGGCCATAATTTCAAGCGAATATTGTTTCAGTTTAACGGAGAAATTTATGCTTTTGGGGGTTACGGATTTTGGACGAGTCATGCAAAGTTGATTAAGTTTGATAAGATTTCGAAAGAGTGGGAACTTGTGATGATTCAAAATTTAGATTTGAATCGTTTTCAACCGTTACATTCTTCATTATTGGGCGATTCAATTTATATATATGGGACCTATGAACACCATGCTGTGAATACCAACAAGCAAACCACAATTCGTTCATTTATTATTAATTTAAGAGATTTCAAATGCAAGGAATATCAAAATACTGAAGTTCAATTTATTGAAAAAACATCTTCTGCCTCTTACAACCACCAACAATCTAATTTTGTAATTTGGGGAGGTCCCAATAGTTTTGATTGTATTCTTGATAAATCAAAAGGTATATATTATAAAAACACCTCTGGGCCGGCTTTTTTTGCGCCAAACAACACCCAAAAAATAAATTCCCAAGACTCAATTTATCGATTTGTAGTTGGGAAGGAATTAATTACGGTCAATCCAGATTACACGATTGAAAAGCTCGATATCGAAAATTATATAAAGTTATTTTGTTTGCCCGAAAACCAAATAAAAGATTGGGAAGAATCGAAGGTTATATCAACGGAAAAAGTAATCTTAATTTATCAAATTGCCATAGCAATCTTATTTCTTGTCAGTTTAATATTTTTGGTTCTTTTTTTCAGGAGTTATAAAAAGTTCAATCATTCCAAGTATGAACATCATGACGGGTTGGACAATCATGATTCAGTGATGCATACTCTTTTATCGATTGGAAATGGAGAATTTTCTGAAAAGGAAATAGATATGATACTTAGAATTTCACATTTCCCTGATAACGTGCGCAAGATCAGCAGAAGCCAAATTATTTTTGATGTGAATGAAAAACATCCCTCATTGGTCGAAAAGATTGAAAATACAAACAAAAAAGAGTTTGTTTATTTGATTCATTCAAATCTGAATTAATTCATTTTTTTAAGTATCGTGATGTGGCTATTGTATAAATCTCCATCAAAATTCGAACTAAATGTTGCAAAGTATTTATTTGCAAACTTCCGATTGTATAATTGGATTCTTTCAGCAACAAGTTTTTGACCAAGCCCTGTCCCTCCAATTCGCTTAAAATTTTTAGGCAAACCAATGTTTTGAACAATGATATCAATTTCATTTGGAGCAATTTGTAAAATAATGATTTTGATTTTACCTGGTGCTTTTTCTAGTAACAAAACGCCATGTTTCACAGCGTTTTCCAAAAGTGGCTGCATAAGCAAAGGCGGTAAAAACCATTCTTTAGGAACAATGGTTTTTTCTATAGAAATAAGAAATTCAAATGTTTTGTCTTCCTCAAATCGCAATTTTTCTAAATTAATGTACTTGCGAGCTAAATTAAGTTCTTGTTTAAGATTGATGATTTCTTGATTTGAGGTTTCAAGGAACAAGCGATTCAAATGAGCCAATTCACTGGTGGCTTTGAGGGCTTTCTTTTGGTCTGATTTTACAATCATAGCTTGAACAAAATTCATCATATTGAATATAAAGTGAGGGTTAAAATTTGATTTTAAAGTGCTCAATTCTAAACTTAGATTTTTTTCTTGCAATTCATAACTTCTGCGCTGTTGATTGTAAAGTATGTAAAACAAAATACTCATCGTTGCAAAAATATAAATCCAAAACTCTAATCGTTTAACCAAAGAATTATTCACCAACAATGGGAAACTATTGACCGTATTTAAGCAGCTAATCTTAATTTGATAAAGATCTCTAGATAAATCATTTAACCATATTCCATTATCGCTGGTATAAAATTTTTGGAATATGAAATGATTTGCTGTCGCTAAATTAATTTCATAAATACAATTTTTATGTTGAAGATAATCAGGAGACTCAATGCCAATGTTGAAGTTTTGACCTTGACTAATGAATGGAAATGTAAAGCTAGATTGACTACTTTTAGAGAGGTAATTAATTTTGAATTTCGATAAATTTTGGGAAATTGTGTTGATTGGTATTTTTTGAATGAAATGATTGCGAATAATGGATATATGATGATTTGATATGTAAACATTGCTTATTTCATTCGCGTTTCCTAAATAAAATTGGCGTAAAATTGTGAACCTAGATGAATTGATATTTACAGCCGTTTGCAATGCAAATTTGCTATTCCCTAACCATAAACCCTGATTTGTGCCTTTTATCCATTCTATATTGAAAAATGGGAACAATTGTTTAAGGTTTATTTTACATTTCGAATTGATTTTATGTTGAATTTCATCTATTTCGCAACAAAAAAGGTCATTCACTGATTGGATAAAAATTAATTTACCAGATACATAAAATGTATAATTGCTTTGGGCAATCGGCAAGTTTAATGACAAAGGAATTAAACTATCATGAATGAGCATGAAATAACCATGATTGTCGTTATGCAGTATGGTGTGATGTTCGTTTGAAACGATAGAATTGAAATTCTTTATCTTTTGAGATAGGTGATTAATGACTTTATTTTGACTGAGTGAATACGACCAAATTGGGCCGAAATAATTTACCGCATATAAAATATCATTTTGAATAAAAACATTTTGAAAGGTGCGTGAAAAAATTTTAATGGTGGTTTTTGTTTTAATATCTGTCATGAGATATACGCCATCCTCAGAAAAAATAATTACTTTCCCATGATACTCCAGTACATTTCTAATGTTGTTGGTGTGACTAAAGTAATTCCAATTGGTTTGATTTTTTAGCTTGAAAAATAGGTCGTTGTTATCCCAGCCAAAATCATAATTTTTAGTTTCAAAATATTCTTGAAAGTTCTTTGGTATTGATAAATGATTGTCATAATTCGGATAAAAGAAAACTCCGTGATTAATTGTATTAGCCCAAAGGCCTCTTTTTCTTGGATCAACGGTAATTGACCACAAAAAATAATGTTTGTCGAGCATTGAAACTTCTTTTGGGATTTCATTTTCAATGAATTCAAACAAAAGTCCTTTTTCAAAATTTTCAGTGTTGCCTACGGCAAAATAAATGTGATTTTCGCTTTGTTTAATGTCCCAGATTACATAATTACTCCCAATTTTATCGGTAAAATTATAATGTTTAATTTGGTTATTTTCGTCAATTGTGAAAAACTTACTATCTCCAGTGCTACATATTAACTTGCCATTAAAGTAGTAACTACACATGACTGTTTTGAATTTTTGAGGCCCAACTTGAATTTTTTGTCCCAATTCATCATTGCATATGACCCATTTGTTTTGGTCTAATTCTAAAAGTTTTTCATCTCTAAAATATGAGACATGCAATTTATTCTTCCATTTGAATATATCCATACCAAATGAATTCGTGTCTCTTGCAAAAGGATGTCTACCCAATATTTTTATAATTTCAATTCCGGAAATTTTAAAAAAACCTGTATTAGAAACAATGAATGTTTCATTCTCAATGGTTTTGAATTTTCTTATTTTTGGAATTTCTCTGAAAGTATATCGTTTTAATAATTTGCCATTTATATAATTAAATACATATAGACCAGAATCGTAGGTTGCAAAGTAAATTAAATCGTTCTGTTGGTGAATATCCCAAACTTGACTAAAGCCAACTTGTTTTGTAATCGAAACTTTACTGCGATTGAAATTTGGGAAAAGCCCTAATCCAGCATCCGTTCCAACCCAAATGGTTCCTTCTGGATCAATGTGTGTTTTCCTTGTTACATTCGATGGAAGTCCATCTTTAAATGCCAGTTCTAATCCATAATCGCGTTGAGCAAATACGCTTTGGAAAAGTATAATTACAATGAATCCAACAACAGCTTTCTTCCTGTTTTTGAAAGGCTGATTGATTTTCCATTTTTCAAACATATTTGGGTACTATTGAAGCTGTTAATTTGCCATTTAGGAACCAAAAATGACCTATGAGCTCGAATAAAATCTTTCGGCAAAGATAATTCTAAAGTTTTTAATGTTTTAGATAATAAATAAACCCTATTTTGGGTAACTATTTTTGCATAAGCCCCGCTGGCTTCCACTACAATGATGTCTGAATATTTGATAATTATATTTTCACCACTTTCCTTAATAACCAATGATTCATCAATCATTGAAGTTTCAGCTGGTAGAGTAACTTCGTCTTTAAATTTTTCTAACAATCTGATTTTAAATTTCAAGAACTCACTTTCTTCAATTGGTTTTAGGATATAATCGAAAACACTCGCTCTAAGGGCTTTAATTGCATACTGCGAATGTGCAGTGATCACAACAATCGGAATATGTTTAGGAACTAACTTAGTGATCACTAATCCATCTTCGCCCCTTAATTCATAATCACAAAAAATGATATCGGGTTGAAAGTTTAACAATGTATTGATGGCTGCATTGATGCTATCGACAGATTGAACTTCATCTATGATCTCAGACAAATATTCTTTTATATAAAATTCAATCATGGTTCTTCCAGACATTTCGTCGTCGATAACCAATGCTTTAAATTGTTTAGATGGATTTAACACTTATTTACAAATTAAATTTGTAGAATTCTTCGGGAATTCTTAATTTGTGCAAAATGAACAAAATTTATCTAAAAAACAACCATTTTTTAGTCAGTATATCAAAAATCGGAGCAGAAATAACTTCTATTGAAAATACCAATGATAACAAGCAAATATTATGGACGCCAAATCAAATGCATTGGAATAGAACTGCGCCAAATTTATTTCCTATAGTAGGCCGTTTAAAGAATGATGAATACCTCTATAACAATCAATCTTATAAAATGCTCCAACATGGATTTGCCCGGAATTTAGAATTTGAAATTGTTAATTTTTCCGATACTTCTTTGTCCCTCATTTTAAAAAATAACGAGACTACTTTTGAACAATATCCGTTTGAATTTCAATTGGAAATTTCATTTATTTTGGGTGATTCTTCGTTAGATATTCACTACGAAGTGCTCAATCTTTCAAATGTTGAAATGCCTTTTTCTATAGGTGCGCATCCTGCCTTTGCCATTGACAAATCTCTTGATTCATATCAGTTGATTTTCGACCAACCATTCACCGCTGAGCGTTTTTTAATTGAGCAAGGTTTGTATAATGGACAATCTGAACCCGTTATAGAAAATAGCAACGAGCTAAAATTGAATAATCAATTGATTGAAAATGATGCAATTGTGTTTAAAAATCCACCGTTTTACAGTGTTTCTCTGGCAGATTTGGAAGGAAATAAACTTGTAACTGTGAGTAGTTCCGATTTTCATTATTGGGGATTTTGGTCTAAACCAGGAGCTCCCTTCTTCTGCATTGAGCCATGGGCCGGATTGGCCGATTCTATAAACTCAGATGGGAATTTATTCCATAAAGAAGGGATCGAAATTCTTGCCCCAAACGAATTTAAGAAATTTGCATATTCTATCGAATTTCATTGATCTTAAACGAAATCTGCCCATTCTAAACATTGAATAGTCTATTTTTGCAGTTATGAATGTATATCTAATTTTAGGATTTGGTTTGATGTTGGCTTCCCTCATTATTTCGAGAATTTTTTCAGAAAAAGGATTGAAAGTCCTTTCAAATGAAGAAAAAGGAATGTTGATTTCAAGTTTTTCTAAAATGCGTGTAACTTCAATTATTTTGCTCGCTTCTATCGTATTCGCTTATTTGGTT
>CAIRMY010000088.1 GCA_903879775.1 uncultured Bacteroidota bacterium | reverse complement strand
TTTGCAATTTCAGATGTTGGCAACTGACAAATCTAGGATGAGTGGGAATGAACATATTTCTCAGAGGCTGGGATATTTGCTTACATATTATGATTTAGGATCTGAAGTCAATGGAAAAGCAATTTCTGGAGCCTTATTGGTATCATCGGATGTTTACAATTGGCAATCGGCAAAGCGTCCCTCAAAATATATCAACGGAAGTTTTAAGTTCGCCTTGGGTTTGGGGTATTTAACACAGAAATATGATGCACAGTTAAATCCAGAAAATAGGGCTATTGGAAGTTATATCAATGGGTATATGCAACTAGGATTGTCGGTTGAAGCCCATGTATTTTCCAAAGCTAAGGTTTTTGCGGAATTTGGAATGTCACACTTTTCAAATGCTTGTTGGCAGTTTCCAAATTTGGGCATTAATTTACCATACATGCAATATGGTATGGGCATAGATTTGTACCGTAAAGTTGATTTCAAGCCAAAGCAACAGTTGCAATTGCCACTGTGGAAAAAGACTCTCTCCTTGAGAATGGGTAAAAAGGAAATTGATTTAGATGATGACCGTATTTTTTACAATGCCTTGGCTGAATTTACATTTGAACGATATATCAATGCTCAAAGTAATTTGAGGTATTCATTGAGTTATTTTTACGATAGAACCTATCAATTTAAGAAGTTTGAAAAATTGGATGGATATTCAATTGGCGCGACTTCTGAGTTGACGCTTTCAATTGGTTATGAAACCAGGTTTGGGAAGTGGGGCGTTCTTGCTGATTTAGGAATTTACCTCTACAAGCCCGATTTTAAGAAGAAAACAGCTTATTATGAGGGAATTGGTCTATCGTACCAAATAAATCAAAATTACAAGGCTATTGTGCGTTTGAAGGCCAATAAATCGGTTGCAGACTTCGCGGAATTTGGATTGGGTTATACTTTTTAATGAATGTTGTTGCTTCCAATGTTCATTTTTAAGTAAACTCCAGTTGAAAAGGCAAATAATTTTTGCTGAATGTGATAAATAGGCTCTGCACGTAAATCTATAAATAACATTGAGTTATTTCCCAAAATGATTTGTTTTTCATACTGAAATCGGAGCATTGCAAATTCTCTTGTTCTTGCTTGGTAATATGGTTTTCCAGGTAATTCGCTCGCAAAAAGGGGGGTGCCCAAGGGGCTGTAAAATTCTAGAGCTTTATAATATGATGCCACAAGGCGAATTTGTTTGTAGGTGTCGTTTTTAAAGAAAACAGTGAAGTTGGTAAGTGTTCCATTTCCATTTTTAAATGCATGACTTAGTACTGGCGAAGGATCATTTGAAAACAAATAATGTGATTCAAATCTGATGCGATTTAACTTATCGCCAAATCGGATTCCAACTGTTCCATTCAATGCAGTTTGGATTCTTTGAGGGACATTTAAGGCTTCGCCTCCTTGGTGGTAAACCAATAAAGATGTGGGTATGATGAAATAGAACGGATAAAGGTTGCTATCGATAGGATGTAAATTCAATGTTTGTCCAAATGAAATGATCTCTTGTTGAGATGTCTGAATTTTGGCAAATTGGCGCCAATCGATCCAACTTTGATAAGAAAAAAGTTGATTTGATGTAAAATACTGAAGTCCATATTCAACAGGTTTCGTAAAATTATTCTCGTAATTGTAAATTGGTTCTAACAAATTATGGTTTGAATTTCCATACAAAGAACCAGCTACGAAATTAGAATTTTTGGAAGTGTATTTAAGTTGAAAAATCGGAAGAAATTTACTTGGGAATTGGTTGTCGCCAAAATCATATTGAATAAAAACTCCAAGGCTACCACTTAAGTTTTGATTAAAATAAGATTTCCCTCCAATCCATAATTGGTTTCCAAAAAAGGTTTGTCCTGGATTGTTATTTTCCCCATATTCATTGTTTTTGCAATACATTAAATTGCCAAAACTAAATCCACTTTGATAGCGATAATCGTTATCGTTTTTTGATTTTTTTAAGTTTGAGTAAAACAATGCAGAATCTCGAGCAAAAGAAGCATTAGATTCAGCTATGGAATCAATGATTGCAAGAGAATCAGAGGAAAGGAAGGAATCGGCTACAATGGTATCTATGCTCACAGCTTCAACGGCATCTACAGTTGTTGAATCTGAATAATCGTAATATTTTTGTTTGATATCACCTAAATGTTTGAAAATTAGGTTGTCGAGTTGAGAAAATCCAAGTTTTTGTCCCCCAAAAAGAAATAAAAAAAGAAACAGGTATTTTTTTGTTTTAAAAAACATGTTGCAAATAAATTAAAAACCGCGAAGTTTTCTAAATTCTCGACGAGCATCTACAATAAAAATGCTATTTGAGTGGTTTTCAATTATTTTTTTATAGGAAATTTGCGCTTTTTCCGAATTGTTAAGTTTGTATTGGTAAAGGTTTGCGAGTGCAAAAAGGGCGTTATCAACGAGAATGTCATGAGCAAAAGCAATGGAAATGGTTTCATAGGTATCTGCCGCTTTATCAAAAAGTTCTTGTTGTTCAAATATTTTGGCTTTTAGCATCAAAACCTCATCTGTTAGGCTATGTCCCGGATAATTTGATTTAACCTTCTCGGCATAATAAAGAGCACTGTCGAATCTATGTTGTCTGAAAAACAACAAAGCTTTTGAATACAATTGAAGGGGCATGTAATTTGAGTCGGAGGCTACATTGTCAGTAATGCAAAGCGCAAGTTCCATAGCGTCGTTGGAAATGAGTTGAGTTGTTGCATCTTTTAGTACATCGAGTTGCATGAGTGACCAGTCGTAATCGCCTCTAAAGAAGCTCAATTCTGCGCGGTTGTATTTTGCAATTTGTCCTAAGGATTCTTCGCTGTAATCTTTTTCAACTTGCGCGAAAAGTAATTCGCTTTGCCACATTTCGTTATTTGCAATGTATGCTTTTGCGAGTGAGATTTTGGCTTGAGCGAGGTTTTTCTTTTGAATCTGGGGGTTTTCTAAATATTTCTCGAGGAGAAATACAGATGAATCTGGATTATTTCTTCTTTCAATATAAATTTGAGAAAGGGTTTCTGCAATTGGTAAAGTTTCAATTGAGGGACCATTTTCGTTTTCAAATGCTTTTAGTTCAGCAATGAGGGTGTTCCATTCGATATTCGATCCGTTTTTTTGCTGGAGCAATAAATATTTAACTTCGAGATAGTTTGATTGAGAAAGGTTAGGATCATGACCGTTTATTCCTAATTTGGTGCAGTATTCAAAGCATTTTAGGGCAATTGCGAGTTCGTTGTTAGATTTGCAAAGCAATCCTAGTTCAAACACTCTTTTTCCATCTTCTTTTAAACGAATATCAATAGATTTCGTATAAACAAAGGCATTTTTCCAATCTTGTAATTTCACGAATGTCCATTTTAACCATTCCGATAAAGATGTTACGTAGGGATTTTCCTGTATTTTAAGTAAGAGAAGTTGTTGAAGGGCCACGATGTCGGCACTATCGGTAATGTTGGATTCAAAAACTTGTTTGAATTGTTCAAATTCAATACTTGAGCGAACCATTAAAGTTAGATATCGTTCCATGGCCTTAATTCTTTGACCATTGGAAAGGTATAAGTTAGCTAAGGTATTTGAAATTTCTGGGATGTTACCAAAATTAGATTCAGCAGCTTGAAGAATTTTGATGGCATAATCGAGTAAATTATATTTTTCAAAATGTTCGGAAGCAATGATAGAAGCTTCGAGGTCATTTGTGATTTTACCATTGATCAACTCGAACAAATTTTCGGATTCTTTTTTTGTTTTTTCATCTGTAGAAAGCACCCAGCATTCATCGATCATATAAATCAGTGGGTCAGATTGTTTTTTTGCTTTTTTACGAATGAATTTTACCGCTTTTTTTTGGTTGTTGGTTTTAACAAGACATTGAACATAACGTTGATAGAAGAATGATTCGTCTGGTTGGTCAGATGTCAATTCCTCATAAATAATTTGTGCTTTTTCAAATTCGTTTTGTTCATACAAGCCATTTGCAAGTTCTCCTTTGTTTTGAGAAAATGCAAAGTTTGTAATGATGGAAAAAACGATATAAAAAAGGACTTTTTTCAAATTAGTTGCTGCTAAAATAGTCAGAAGGATCGATTTGTCTATCAATCATGTTTTTATAAATGCCATTTTCAATGGAAAGGAGTTCGTTGTGATTGCCAGATTCGATGATGTTCCCGTTTTTAATCACAAGAATATTGTCGGCATGTCTTATGGTGCTTAATCGATGAGCAATGACCAATGAAGTTCTATTTTTCATGAGTTCAAAAAGTGCTTTTTGAACTTCAAATTCACTTTCAGAATCGAGGGCTGAAGTAGCTTCATCTAAAATTAAAACTTTGGGATTTCTTATAATGGCTCGAGCAATTGCAATTCTTTGTTTTTGTCCACCAGAAAGTTTCATTCCTCTATCGCCAACTAGGGTTTGGAATTTATCTGGAAATTCTTCGATAAAAGAAAGTGCATTTGCTTTAGTGGCTGCCTCATGAACTTCAGCTTCACTGGCATTGGGATTTCCATATAATATGTTTTCGTAGATTGTTCCTCCAAAAAGCACAATTTCTTGAGGGACATATGCAAAGTGGTTGCGGTAATGAATCAAATCGAATTCAGAGATATTGTTTCCTCCGAGTTGAATTTTGCCTTGCGTGGGTTGATAAAACTGATAAATTAAGCTGGCAATGGTGCTTTTACCGGAACCGCTAGGTCCAACAAGAGCGACCGTTTGTCCTGGTTCAAGCGAAAAAGAAATATTCTTAAGTACATTGTTATCTGGTCTTGAGGGATAAGCAAATTCAATATTTTGAAAGTGAAGGGGTTGATTAAAATCAGGGTTTAGTTTTGATTGATTTGATTCTTGAGGCATATCAATGATGTCTAGAACCCTTTCAATTGCGCCTAAAGTTTTTTGAATCTGAACAAATTGTTCTGCCATTCCACCGATGCTTCCGCCAACAAAAGCGGTTAAAAACATAAAATTAAACAATTCGCCAATTGCCAAATCTCCAGACTGCACGAGTCCAAGTCCCTTAAAAATAAGCCATACAATGCTTCCAAAGAGACAGACAATGATAAATGAGCTAAAGGCGCCTCTCCAATATCCTCGAATGATGCTTTCTTTTTGAAGATTTAATGAGTTTTTCTGATATCGTGAATGTTCAAAATTTTCATTTGTGTAGGCTTTAACATTGATGATTCCAGAGATGGATTCTTCAACAATGACATTGTTTTGAGCCGTAAGATCTTGCACTTCTTTGGAAATTTTGCGAATGAATTTACCAAAGAAAAGCGCAATTACAATGATCACTGGCACGGTAAAGAGCATGTTAATTGCAAGTTTGTTAGAAGTCATAAAGATGAGAATAATCCCTCCAATCATAACAAGTAACTGTCGAATAAACATGGCAATATTGGTTGTAAAGGTATCCTGAATCTGAGCGATATCGGAGCTAAATCTACTGAGTAAGTCGCCCACACGGTTTTGGGAATGAAATTCCATATTTTGGTGGATCACTGATTTGAAGAGGTCGCTTCTTAATCCCAATGTCATATTTTCTGTAACTCTTACATAAATGGCAATTCTAAGAAAGCTAAAAACGGCTTGTACGATGAATAAATAAACAAAAAGTTCAGCAACTTTAGTGAGTTTATCTAGGGAAGGAGCTGTTGAAACGCCGCCTTGTTTGTATACAAAAACACCGTCCATCATGTCTCCGAGAAGTTTTGGAAATAAAATAGAGGCACCAGCGGTAATTGCTAAAAATATGGTTCCAAGAAGGAACAACCACTTATTTGTGGTAGACATATAATTGAACAAACGGAAAGAACGTTTGAGCGAAGTAATGTTAATTTTTGATTTTGGTATGTCTCTATTTGCAAATCTACTTGAAGCCATGTTTTGCAAATTTCGTGGATTATTTTGTTTATCGGGGGATAAAGGCAAAAAAGTTGTTTTAAAGAATGAAATTAATCGATAAACGAAAAGTATGAAATTGGTAAATACAATACTGGATGTAATGTTTCCCAGGTATTGTTTGATTTGTGATCAAATTATTTATGGTCAAGAGAGATATATGTGTTTAATATGTGAATCAGGAATTCCAATGGGCTATTATCAATTGGGATCACAAAATCCGGTTGAGAAAACCTTTTGGGGAAGATGTAAGGTTGAATCGGCGAGTGCTTACATGCGGTATCGAAGCGATTCAAAATATTCAAATTTGATCAAGAATATTAAGTATGATGACGGTATAGAATTGGCAAATGATTTAGGTAATTTGTTTGGAAATTGGATTAAGTCAGATGGCTTAACAGATTTTGATTGTTTAGTTCCAGTGCCGTTACATCCAAAAAAAATGCATAGGCGTGGTTACAATCAATCAGAAGAAATAGCCAAAGGTTTATCGAAGAGTTTTGGTTTGCCAATCATCAATGATTTATTATTGAGAGATCATTTTGCTGATAGTCAAACGAAGAAGAGTCGTTTTTCTCGATGGGAGAATACGCAAGGACAATACCGTTTTGGAAATTTCAACAATGGCTTAAAACACCTTGTTTTGGTGGATGATGTAATAACAACGGGAGCAACAATTGAATCTTGTATTCGAGAGATTCACAAAAATATAGATGTGAAAATCAGTGTTTTAGCATTGGGATTCACACAGTAATGTTAAAAAAACAGGACGAACCTTGTAAAGGTTGTAATTACGGATTTGTTAATTAAATTTGTAAGATTCAAAGAAAAAGAAATGAAGAAATTATTATTTGCATTGTTGGCTTTAAATGTTGGCTTTCTAAAGGCTCAATATAAGTCGATGAACACAACGGGAGTTATTGTGCCACAATATATGGCATCTGGAACATCGACGCGAATGCCTGTTTTTGCGCGTTTTCATTATGAGAAAGTATGGTCACCATCCATCCCTGTCCTCTCAATAAGCCAATGGTTTTGGCCGCGGCGGCAACCCTTGCATCGGCAAAGCCGTTCATGTCTACGCGGACCAAAACCCTGGGTTT
>CAIRMY010000087.1 GCA_903879775.1 uncultured Bacteroidota bacterium | reverse complement strand
AACACAAGAGTTTTAATATTCCAAATGTTAGAAAAGTTTATAGTGGTTTATGAGGTTTATTGATTAGATTCAAAATTTAATAAACCATAAACTGAACATAGGCCTGTGAACCAATATGGATTATAGGATTATAGGCTTATTTTAAATTCCGAATGTTATTAACTGTGAACTTAAAACATGCCATGGTACTTGAACAGCTTATAGGTTTATGGGCTTATAGGCTTATAGGAGGTCAAATTTTATAAACCATAAACTTAATTATTAACGAGTTACTATAACTTTTTGCTTATAGGTTTATGGGCTTATAGGCTTATTAGAAAAATCGAATAGAATAAACGTGTCAGCAAAAGAAATGAAGTTTGAATTACCCACACCTTTTTTTAGTTTACCGATTTATAAGACTTGAACTCTAATAAGCCTATAAGCCCATAAACCTATAAGCCATTCTGCCTAGAACTCGAATTTCCAGTTTATGGTTTATTAAATTTGGAATCTAATATTAATGTTTAACGTTAAATTTGCATTCCATGAAATATTTAATAGTTGGTTTGGGCAATCCAGGGGAGGAATATGCAAACACCCGACATAACATTGGTTTCGATGTCTTAGATGCTGTTTGTGCATCAAAAGAAGGCACCTGGGAGACCGTGAAGCATGGCTGGAAGGTTGAATTGTCGCACAAGGGTCGTAAGATGATCTTACTCAAGCCAAATACCTACATGAATCTTTCTGGTAAAGCTGTGGCTTATTGGATGCAACAAGAGAAAATTGCCCTCGAAAATGTCACTGTGGTTACCGACGATTTGGCACTTCCCGTGGCAAAGTTGCGACTTAAACCAAAGGGTTCCGACGGTGGGCATAACGGACTTAAAAGCATCAACGCATCGTTGAATACGCCCAATTATCCGCGACTTAGATTCGGAATTGGGAATGAGTTTGCGAAAGGACAACAAGTTGATTTTGTGCTTGGAAAATGGACAAACGATGAGCAAATTCTTATCGATGAGGCCATTAAGAGAGCTGTTGCCGGCATCGAAGAGTTGGTGTGGCAAGGCCTCCCAAGAGCCATGATGAAGCTAAACTAAAGTTTTTATGCTATCTTTGAATATTCATCAATCATGGGACTTAGACAAGACAAATTTGCCAAACAAATTCAACGTGACCTCGCTGAATTAATGACGTTGCACCGCAACGAATGGCTTGGTGGCACGTTTGTTACAATGTCGAATGTGCTTGTAAGCCCCGACCTTTCCTATGTGAAAGTTTATCTTTCGTTGTTTAACATTCAAAATCGTAAAGATGTGTTGAATCACTTAAACACTGTGGTTGATAGAGAGATACGTCATGAAATTGCCCGCAGAATCAAGAATAACGTGAAGAAAATTCCTGAAATTCGTTTCTACGAAGACGATACGCTCGATTACGTAGCCAAAATGGATGAACTTTTCGATAAAATTAAATCGGAAGGCAATTCTAATCCCTCCGAAAATCAATAAAAATCAATTACCGTGAGGCTCGTTTGGCTCATAGCTCGTAAGTATTTTTTCTCACGGAAAAATCCATCCGCAATCAATGTCATTACGGCCATTTCATTGACAGGCTATGCCGTCGGTGCACTGGCGTTGCTCGTTTTATTGAGCGCTTTGAACGGATTTGAAACCGCTATTTTTGGGGGATATTTTAACGGTGATGCCGACTTAAAAGTGGTTGCCAAACAAGGAAAAGTGTTCACTTTGTCTGAAGCTCAACTTCAAAAAATTGCAAAACTACCGGGCTTTGTGGCACACTACCAATGTCTTGAAGATAAGGCCATTGTGAAGTTTAACGACAAACAAACCGTTGCACTTGTGAAAGGCGTCGACAGTGGAATCTATAAAACGTTGATCATTGATAGTCTGGTTGTTACAGGATCAAAAGTCCTTCAAAAACAGCCCCAATTGGAGCCTGCCTTAGGGCAAATTCCGGAAGCATTGGACCTATTGAATTTCACTTGGTTGTCGGAAGGAATCGTGTACAAATTGAATGTTGGCAGTGAAAACACCAAATTAGAATTGTTGGTGCCCGATAGAAGTTCGTCTTCGGTTTCGCAATCGGTTCTGAATCAGGAAGATGTGTATGTTGCAGGCATGGTAAAACTGGGTGAAGATTTGAATGAATCGACCATCATTGTGCCTTTGGATGTGGCGAAAAGTTTATTTGGCCGCGACAATGAAATCAGTTCGTTGAACATTAAGGGAAATCCCAACAAGTTAGAATCGTTAAAAGATGGCATTCAAAGTATTGTAGGGCAATCGTTTGAGGTATTGGATAGGCGAGAGCAGCACAAAACGATGTATAAAATGTTCAACACCGAAAAATGGGTGTCGTTTGCGCTGTTGGCCTTCATTTTGATGCTCATTTCCTTCAATTTATTTGGATCGATTCGCATGATGGTGATCGATAAACAGCAAGATCTGAAAATGCTGAATTCCTTGGGAATGCACGCTGTAAACATTCGTAGTATTTTTATTTTTGAGGGACAGTTGGTGTCGTTCGTAGGTACCAGCGTTGGCTTGCTCTTAGGGGCCGTTTTGGTATTGTTACAGCAGGAATACGGCTTCGTAAAAACACAATCAACCTTCGCAATGGCCTATCCGGTGAAGCTGGTCTTAACAGATGTTTTGTTGGTTTTCGGGCTGAACACGGTGTTGGCCGGGTTGTCGAGTTGGTTTGCGTCCTTAAGGAAATTTAATGTTTAATGTTTAATGTTTAGTGTTAACGTTTAGTGTTGAATTAATTACAACTTTAAACATTAAACTTTCAACTTTAAATTCTAAATTTGTCCATGCCTCAAATTGAAACCATTCTTACACCAGCGTTATTTTACCTTCATAGTAGGGGCTTAATTGAGAAGCAAGTTGTTGTGATTGATATTCTTAGGGCCACCACAACAATGGTTGTGGCGTATGAAAACGGTGCTAAAAATGTGATTCCCGTTGAAAGTTTGGAGGATGCAATGAAACATGTTGCACCAGGTGTTGTTTTGGCAGGTGAGCGCAACGGGGTAAAAGTGGAAGAATTCGATTTGGGAAATTCGCCTCAAGAATTTACACGAGATGTTGTTGAGGGAAAAACAATTGTGATCTCAACCACCAATGGAACAAAAGCCATACAGGCGTGTGAAGGTGCTAAATACCGTTATATTTCATCGTTTCGAAACATCACAGCCATGGTGAATCAACTCATTCATAACAATTGTGATGTGCTTCTTTTTTGTGCCGGTTGGAAAGATAAATTCAACCTTGAAGACACCGTTTTCGCAGGAGCTATTGCCGATAAATTAGCCGAAAACGGATTCGAAATCAACGACGATGCCACAATCATGGCACGCAGTTTGTGGCTACTCGCAAAGCCTGATTTGGCGGGCTTCTTGGCAAATGCTTCTCACGTAAAACGCTTCAAAACCCTGCACATTGAAAGTGATTTGGATGTGTGTTTGAAGTTCGATCAGTATTCTGGAGTCGTAAAGTTGTAAGGGAATTTAAAGTTTAATGTTTAGAGTTTATTGTTTAAGGTTGTTTCGGAAATTAAACGTAAACGGTAAACTATGAGGGTGGTTTAGAGTTGAATGTTTAAGGTTGTTTCGGAAATTAAACGTAAACGGTAAACTATTAGGGTGGTTTAGAGTTGAATGTTTAAGGTTGTTTCGGAAATTAAACGTTAACGCTAAACTATGAGGGTGGTTTAGAGTTGAATGTTTATTGTT
>CAIRMY010000086.1 GCA_903879775.1 uncultured Bacteroidota bacterium | reverse complement strand
GATTTAAAAACAGGAAAGAAAGCTGATAAAGCTTTATATGACGGAACAATTTTTCACAGAGTAATTCCAGGTTTCATGATTCAAGGTGGAGATCCACTAGGAAGTGGACGTGGCGGACCAGGATATCAATTTGAAGACGAATTTCATCCAGAATTAGTTTTTGATAAACCTTATTTGTTAGCAATGGCAAATGCCGGACCTGGCACAAATGGTTCACAATTTTTTGTCACCGTTGCTGCAACTGCTTGGTTAAACCGTAAGCACACAATATTTGGTGAAGTTGCCGATCAAGAGAGTCGCGACGTGGTTGACAAGATTGCAGCTACTCCAACTGGTGCGATGGATAAACCAAGTAAAGACGTTGTTATTAACAGCATTGTTATGTCCTAAGTAGCAAGGGAAGTATGGCAAGTTCATTAGAACTAAAAACTTACGTAATTGTCCCTTGCTATAACGAGGAACAACGATTAGACACTGATTATTGGAATAGTTTAACAAAGTCGCTTGATTTTCAATGGATTTTCGTAAACGATGGTTCAACTGATAATACCAAAAGCAAACTTGAAGAGATAAAAAACAAAACTACCTTGAATCTTGAGGTGAATTCTGGAAAAGCAGAGGCCATTCGATATGGAATTAATTACGCAATCAGTAGATCTGACGAAAATGATTTGGTCACCTGCTACATAGACGCAGACAGCGCCTTCCAAACAAACGATGTTAAGAGAATTTTTGAAGTCTTTAAAGAAAAAATGATTGCCAAGCAAATCGATTCAGTTTGGGCTAGCCGGGTTGCCTTAGCTGGACGAAACATCAAACGTAGTACAACGAGACACCACTTGGCGCGAATAATCATCACCATAATTGGATTTGTCGACAAGAAAATTCCATATGATCCGCAAACAGGATTCAAAATATTTTATTTGAATCATAAAGTAAAACAAGTTTTTGGAAATAAATTTAAAACGAGATGGTTTTTTGATATTGAAATTCTGCGAAGATGGGAGAGATTGACAGGTTCTAGAATGGATATTTGGGAGGAACCAGTTATTTACTGGTATGAAGTTGGGGGTTCAAAAGTAAACAAGAGGCAGTACCTCCGAATTTTTAAAGAACTTTTATACATTTTGTTAGTTTCTGTAAGAAAATAAATGACATTTTGTAAAAAACATCCTACAAGTGAAACAAATGTGCGATGTTCAAGATGTGAGGATTTTATCTGTACAAATTGCATGGTTCCTGCGTCAATTGGATACCAATGTCCAAGTTGTGCCTCAGATTCAACTCTAGTAATTAAGGGAATAAATAGAAACCTATTTATTCCAAGTCAGAAAAACACCCAAGTTACAAAATTCTTAAGCATTTCCTTAATTCTCATTTTTGTTTTGCAAGAATTGAGCGGACCGTTTTTAGTCAAGAATTTGGCCTTGTTTGCACCTCTTGTTACAAATGGCGAATGGTGGAGATTAATCACAGCAGGATTTTTACATGGATCAATAATTCATTTACTTTTCAATGTTTATATCTTGTGGGTTCTTGGATCCCAATTAGAAAATATTGTAGGAAAAACTAAATTCATAATAATTTACTTTATTAGTTTGCTTGGCGGGTCTCTTGCTTCATATCTATTTTCACCATTTGGTTCCTATTCCATTGGTGCAAGTGGAGCAATCTTTGGTCTCATGGGAGCAATGCTGGTAGTTGGTAGAAAACGCAATTTGGATATTTCTCAAATCACAACTCTTGTTGTAATAAATGTTGTGATTGGATTTGTTTTATCAGGAATTGATTGGCGTGCT
>CAIRMY010000085.1 GCA_903879775.1 uncultured Bacteroidota bacterium | reverse complement strand
TAGATTTGAAACCTCTAGGTGGGTTGCAACGGATTGCACCAGGAGCACCTGGAGTAGCAGGACCTGGAGCAGAAGCCAAACCAGGGATAGCAGCGCCACCACCTGCAGGGCTAACAGCACCAGTAGGAGCAGCAGCAGCAGTTAAGTCTAATTTAACACCAGCAATCGCAATGGTTTTGCCATTGAATCTAGCAGGATTAGAAGTGAAGTCAACAGCGTTAATGGTCATAGCACCTTGTGCCATAGCAGCGCTAGCAAGAGCAACGATGCTTAAAACGAATAAAGTAATTTTTTTCATAATATTATTTTTAGTTTGATTTACCAAGTTATTACAAATGCCGTGCCAAAATTTCAACTTGGAATATAATTCCCCAAAAGAATATGTGTAACCTATTGTTTTAGAGTGTTTAACCAATTAAAGGTTGACGCTTCGCTGTTGAGTTTGCTTCGCGAGTTTAAGGGTTAATTCTTCTAATCCTATAATCTCTTTTACCGTTTAGCGTTTAAAGTTTAGCATTGAACGACAAGTTAAATTCCGTCTAATCTTTCTAATCCTATAATCTCTTTAACCGTTTAGCGTTTAAAGTTTAGCATTGTACGACAAGTTAAATTCCGTTTAGTCCTCTAATCGTTCTAATCATATTCAATTACAAAAAAAAAGCCACCCGAAAGGGTGGCTCTTGTAATTGAATATAGAGATTGCTTATTGCAATTTGAACATAGTGATAGTGTAACCTAATCTGTCGTCACCTTTGAAAGTCAATTGAGCAGTCAAAGCATGTCCTTTAGGTAAAGCATTGTATTGAGCTTCAGAAATGAAGAAACATTTTGCGAATTTCGGATCGTTAGTGAAATCAACTTCTAAAGATTTGAAACCTCTAGGTGGGTTGCAACGGATTGCACCAGGAGCACCTGGAGTAGCAGGACCTGGAGCAGAAGCCAAGCCTGGGATAGCAGCGCCACCACCAGCAGGACTAACAGCACCTGTAGGAGCAGCAGCAGCAGATAAGTCTAATTTAACACCAGCGATAGAAATGGTTTTGCCATTGAATCTAGAAGGGTTAGAAGTGAAGTCAACTGGATTAACAGTCATAGCACCTTGTGCCATAGCAGCGCTAGCAAGAGCAACGATGCTTAAAACGAATAAAGTAATTTTTTTCATAATGTTATTTTTAGTTTGATTTGTTTGAATAGTTTGATTGCAAATGTTGTGCCAAAGTTTAAGGTTGTACCAAAACGTTAGATATTGTATTATACAAATTAGAATCTGCTTTAAAAGTAATTGTCACTCTTAGATCTCTACCTGAAATATTATTATTCGTCATATTTTGAGGCATCACAAAGCAACCATCATAAGTGGGATTTGGGAATTCAATATTTAGATACTTGTAACCTCTAGGCGGTGTACATTGGTTATTTGGTTTTGCCATTCCTGCTGGTGCCATTGCTGCTGGTGGAGTGTTGTTAACAGAAGATTTAAGGATTACATTTTTAATTGTAATTGTTCTACCATTATATTTTTTTGGATTATTGCAATAAGTATTTGCATCTACAACTTCAGCCATTTGGGCAAAGCTGGAGTTCACGTAAAGAAATAATCCAATAATGAGAAACAATAATTTTTTCATAATATCAATGAGTTTACAAATTCTGTGCCAAAGAGAACAAAATGGTTATTGAATTTGAATATTTTTGTTTTTTTTAACATGTAATTGATTGTTTTATAATTTCTTTATAAATAAAAATGGCTAATGAATTCATTAGCCATTTTTATTTATGAATCAAATATTCCTTAAGGAATGAATTTAATCATTGTTACTTTGTTTAACAATCGAGTGTCTGCTTTAAAAGTAATTGTTGCAACCACATCTTTGCCAGATGGAATAGGATTCGCCATTTTGCTTAAAATCACAAAACAACCTTTGGTTTGTCCATTTGGAAAAACAACTTCTAGAACTTCGAAGTTTCTTGGGGGATTGCAACGTGTTGCAGGCGCAACAGGAGCGGTTGGAGTTCCGCCAGTTACCGATGATGGTGTAGTCACACCAGTAGATACTGGTGCTCCAGGCGAGCCAACACCCGCTGGTGTAATTGTTGTTCCGGCCGCGGTAGCTTTGTGTACAATAATATCTTTTAACACAATTGTTCTACCATTGTATTTTGATGGGTTATTGTAAAAATCTGTTGCATCAACCACCATTTGTGCGTTGCTCATTTTGAAAAATGCAAAAGAACAGATAAGGAGAGAAGTAATTTTTTTCATAACTGTTAGGATTTAATTTGTTTTGATAATAACGTTATCAAATACTGTGCCAATTATGGTTGAACTTTGCAATCAATGATTGTGTGGTTCATACCAGGGCCCCCAACTTTAATGATAAGATTTGTGATGCATTCCAAATTTTTAGGTATAGAATTACATTTAGCCGTTTCTATTTCAAAGCATGCTCTGAAATTTGGATTGCTAAATTCGGGTTTAATGATTCTCATGATTGCCGGATTTGAAGGATTGCATGGTTTACCTTGTCCAGAAACATTTGCACCAGGTCCATCAGGTAGCGTTAAAGAAACGTTTTTGATTTTAATTGTTTTACCTGAATATGATGAAGGATTACTCGTAAATGATGCCTCAGCAACTTCCATTGCAGGTGGTGTAATTTGAGTTGCAATTGACAAGATTGTTCCAAATAAGAAGAAAGCAATAATGATGATTTTTTTCATTTTTAATTGTT
>CAIRMY010000084.1 GCA_903879775.1 uncultured Bacteroidota bacterium | reverse complement strand
TTCATTTAAAAATGAAATGTCGAGCCAAAAGGAATGTAAATCATTTTCTCAACGAACATATTACAAACGCAATCAGAGTTTAATTCGCAAAATATCTTTGAACAAAAATCTAAACACTGAACAAAAAAGTCTGTCAAACCTTATTTTCTTTGGTTCAGAAACCAATGCTTCGCTCATAGATTCTTGTCTAAATTTAAATTTCCCAAATAAAACTTATCAAAAATCGGATGATGATTATAATTCTTCTGTATTGACAATTGCTTATAATCTATACACCAATCAGAGATTTAAAGAGGCTCAAAAATATTGTCTCATGCAATTTTATGGAGATCGCAATTTATCACAAAAAACCATTGAACTTACCCTTCATTGTATTGCTTTAAATTCAGATAAATTAGAACTCGAAAAATGCAAAAACTACCTTGAAGAAATACTTCCATTCATGGTTAATACTGAGCTATTTGGAGCGCTCGATGCGCTATCAAATAAACAATACTCTCAGGTGATTCAAACCATTGAATTGATGTCAAACATTAGTAAAAATGCGAACAAAAATCTGTTATACAATCTATTGGCATACTCCAAATTGATGACAGGTGAAATCAAACAAGCCACCGATATCTGGTCAAATTTAAACACAGAAGATATTCTAGAACCATATTTGATCTCTGCTTTTCAATCGTTTCAAACCCAAGGTTTAACCGAAAAAGCGAAAAAAACACTCAACATGGCATACTTTTTGGGTATCATTGATGAAGAAGGCAAAAACCTGCAGCTCAAAAATACCATACTTCCGAAAAAATAACACCAACATCATGAAAAACCGTATCTCTTCATTCATCATTGTCCTAATGATACCTTTCTTGGCCTTCGGACAAACCCAAGTCAATGAACCTCACAATATAAACGATCAGAATCCTGTTGTAACAGCAGCCAATTTTAATACTAATATTTCTAAGCTTGCAGACAACCCTTTCTTTAATCAAAAATTGTTGAATTTGGATTGGACATATTGTACATCGAAATATGCTGCTGATATTAAAGTCGACAATCAAGAATTAAGCGGCTCTGTGAGTTTTCGTATGAAAAAAGACAGCATCATTTGGTTTAGTGTTTCAGCAATCATGGGAATTCAAATATTAAAAGGAATCATCAACCGCGATAGTGCCCATATTCTCGATGTTTACAATCAAAAATATTATGCTTTATCAATCGAAGATCTAAATAGAATGCAAGAATTGCCCGCTAATCTTTCTGCAATTCAAGCGCTGATTGTTGGCAGTTCCCCTACATCCCTCCTTAAATTTCAAGACAGTGTACTCATGAATAACGAATATTTATACAATTGGACCGGCACTGATCATCCATTTACTTCGTTTTCTGCCACTTCCAAGAATAAAATATTTACCGAAGCACGCTTTGTTGACAAAGGTAGAATGAGAAAACTCACCATTTCATACTTAGACAGATCGACGCAATCCGAAGTAGCCATTCCATACCGAATGAGCTGGAAAATTGCAGATACTAAAAGTGACCTCAATAATCTACAATTAGAATTAACGTTAAAAACCGCTCGCTTCGATGCCATACCTTCGTATCCGTTTACTGTACCTGAAGATTATGAGCGCGTTTCGATTCAAAAAAATTAGCCAATTTGCGGTTGCTACTGCTTTAGTGGTGAGTTTTTGCTGGCCTTCGTCGATGGCTCAAACCAACCGACAACAGCTCGAAGCCAAACGTAAGAAAGTTGAGTTAGACATTGCTGAAAACAAGAGAATTCTGTTGTCTACTCAGAAAGAAAAGCGCACAACTTTGCATCAGTTAAGCACAATCAATAGAATTATTGAGCAAAGAACCGAGCTTATTGTGGGCATTCAAACTGAAATTATCATTGCCGATGGCGATATTTTCACCCAAACAATGCGTTTGGAAACCTTGAAATTTGCATTTGAGAGAGAAAAGGAAAAACTCAATAAAACCATCCGAAAAGCATATAAAACTAGAAAATCGGGTCGTGAAATCGTTTTTCTATTTTCTTCTAATAATATCAAGCAAGCCCTACATCGTTGGAAATATTTGAAAAAACTTTCTGACTTCAGGAGAAACCAAGTTGCTTCAATTCAAATTCAAGCACAACAAGTGTCTGATGCAATTGCCGAATTAAATCACACCAAAAAGCAAAAAGTATCTTTGCTTTCTGCTAAAGAAATAGAAAAGCAAGAATTAGAAATTGATAAAACCACCAAACAAAAACTTGTTGTAGAACTCTCATCGAGAGAAAAGGAACTGCGGGAAAAAATTCGAGAAAACGAAAAGCAGGTAGCCAAATTAAATAGAGAAATTAGCAAAGCCATTGCGCGTGAAATTGAAGCTGAACGCCGCCGTCAAAAGCGTGAAATTGCAAAGGCAGCCCCAAGTAAATCGGGAAGCAAGAATGCTAAAAATTCATCTGCAACTTCTGAAAATGCACTCACCCCTGAAGCCAAAGCCTTGAGTCTTTCATTTGAATATAACAAGGGTGGACTTCCGTGGCCCGTGGAACGCGGTTTTATTTCTCAAGGATTTGGCCGTCACCGTCATCCAGAATTTCAAGATATTGAAGAGGTGAATAACGGTATCGACATTACCACGCCCAAAAATTCAACTGTAAAATCAATTTTCAAGGGTACCGTAAGTGCAATTCTTTCCATACCAGGCCAAGGAGAAGCCATACTGGTGAACCATGGTGCCTACTTTACCGTTTACTCTAGATTGAGCGATGTTTATGTTCAAAAAGGACAAATCATTAACAATGGAGAGAAAATTGGAAAGGTTATGACCGACGATGAAGATAAATGCATCCTCCAATTTCAAATTTGGGAGGGACAAGAAAAACAAAATCCTCAATTTTGGATAAAGTCTCGCTAACTTTGCACCAATGAAAAATGTTATTGTTATTGGATCTGGCGTAATGGGGTCTGGAATTGCAATGAGCAGTATTCTTGCTGGTTACCCTACCATGATTTACGATGTAAAGCCGGAAGCTCTTAATAAAGCCATTGCTTACATTCATAAACAATTAGAAATTTCTGTTGAAAAAGGTAAAGTCACTGAGATTCAAAAGAAATCTGCACTTGAATTGCTTTCAACCACCGAAGATAGAAATAAACTCACAGCTGATTTTATCATTGAGGCCATTCTTGAAAATTTAAACATCAAAAGAGAATTGTTTCAACACCTCGAAACAATCAATGCTAAAGATTCAATTTTTGCAACAAATACTTCTTCCATTCCGATTACGCAAATTGCCAATGGATTAAACAATCCTGAACGCTTGGTGGGGGTTCATTTCTTCAATCCAGCTCATATTATGAAGCTCGTTGAAATCATTCAAAGCGCCTCAACTGAACCTGCCGTTGCGGAATTGGCTTTCAATTGGGCAAAATCGTTAGGTAAAACCTGTGTATATACAAAAGATGCTCCTGGCTTTATTGTAAATCGTGTTGCCCGTCATTTCTATGTTGAAGCACTTAAAATTGCAGAAGAAGGTGTAGCAGAATTTCAAGATATCGATTCTCTTATCGAAGCAACCGGCTTCAAAATGGGCCCGTTTAAATTAATGGATTTAATTGGTGTTGATACAAATTATTCGGTCACGAGTTCAATGTTCGAACAATTTAATTACGATTCTAAATTTAGACCAAGCCGCATTCAAAAACAAAAAGTGGATGCAGGACATCACGGCAAAAAAACAGGTCGTGGGTTTTATAAATATGATTAAGAAAACCATCCATATTGTTTGTATCTTATTTCTTCTAGGGAATATTTCCTCCTGCGATGACTCTCGATCTGTGACCCAAAGCATTCCTACGGGTCCAGTAAACATTGTGTTTGATTTAAATTTAAGTTCATATATGTATTTAAGCAATCCTGGTGAATTTGCCTACTTTGATGGGGGCATTAAAGGAGTGTTGGTGATTCATGATTACGACGATAATTGGTATGCATTTGAAAGATCATGCGCCTTTGAACCTTCTAAAACATGTTCCAAAATTTGGGTAGATACCATGAACCTACAATTTGTTTGTGGTGAGTATATTGGTTCCAATTTCTCTAAATGTTGCGATAGCAAATATAACTTTCAAGGTTTTCCAACGAATTCACCAGCCGCTGGTAGATTGGCTCAGTATAAAATCCAAAAAGATGCCAATATTTTGCAAATTTATAATTAGGAAGTTTAAATCAACTTTATCTTCGTTCTAAACAAAAAATGATGAATTTTTTTCGTCTTCGTTTTCTTGTTGAAAAAAAAATGTGAAGTATATGTGTAAAATTTCTTAAAAAACTTTTTTTTAAATAAGAGTTTCTTATATTTGTCAACTACTAAACTCAATAAAACTAACAAGAATATGCATAAAAACTACCTAAAAGCAATTTTTCTTCCTGCAATTATTTCCCTTTTTGCTGGAAATTTGTCTGCACAAGGCAATGGTTCTCATGGAATTGAAGCCAATTTTGGTCTCAGAGAATATCTTGGTGATATGGGAACAAGCCTGCTTTTCGCCCAAAAACCAATTTACCAAGGAGGCGGAATCACTTATACCCACAATATTAGCCCTTCTTTCGATGGTGTTGTCAATATTTCTGCTGGTGATGTTGGATTTACGAGAAGTTTCGACTCTTTCGTGAAAGAAAAAGATATTATCTGGAAAAGCTTTAGAGCAAATACAGCTGATTTGTCTTTTGGGGTTCGTTATAAATTAAATAACGGTGTTCTTTTAGCTGAAGATTCAAAATTTGCACCTTATGTGTATGGTGCAATTGGTGCATATTATGTGCATTCAACAATTAAATGGGGTCCACACCCATACGTTGCCGCTACCCGCGTTGACCAATGGGGAACTGTGCACAATGTAGACAATACTATTCAAGATATTGGAGCTCAAATGCAAGGTGGACTTGGTTTTAAACTAGGTTTAACTGACAGGCTTTCTCTTGCTTGGTCTTATGTTTTAACCTATACGTTCAACGATCGTTGGGATGGTTCTAACGACCCTGATCCAATGCCTAGTATCGACAAACCTCTTGTAAATAAATTATATCGTACCAATGATGTTTGGGGTTATAATAACATTGGTTTTGCTTTTGCTCTAAGCGAAAGTAATAGCGGTGGTGGTCGTGTTAAAAGACTTGCCGATTCAGACGAAGATGGTGTTCCTAACAAATATGACCTTTGTAAAGGTACTGAAGCTAAATACAGAAAATATGTTGATAGCGTAGGTTGCCCTGCAGATACAGATGGCGATAAAATTTTAGACGCCGATGATAATTGCCCAGAAGTTAAAGGTGCAATTGAATTTAAAGGTTGCCCTGATACCGATGGCGATGGTATTGAAGATAAATTAGACGCTTGTCCGAAAGATAAAGGTCCTGCTGAATACAACGGTTGCCCTGATGCAGATGGTGACGGTATCTCTGATAAAGAAGATGCTTGCCCAGCTATTAAAGGTCTTAAATTATTCAAAGGTTGCCCTGATACTGATGGCGACGGTGTTGAAGACAAATTAGACAAATGTCCTGATGTTGCAGGTAGTGTTGCAGGTGAAGGTTGCCCTGATACTGATGGCGACGGTGTTTACAATAATATCGACAAATGCCCTAATGATGTAGGTATTGTAGCGAATAAAGGTTGCCCTGAAGTTAAAAAAGAAACAGTTCAAAAAATTGCTCTTGCTGCAAAAGGTATCAATTTCGAAACGAACAAAGACGCTATTGTTGCTGCTTCTTTCAAAAGCTTAGATGACTTGGCTAAATTATTGAACTCTGAACCTAAAGCTAACGTTGAAATTCAAGGTCATACCGACAATGTTGGAGATGCCACTGCAAATAAAGAATTAAGCCAAAAGCGTGCTGAAGCAGTAAAACGCTACTTAATCAATGCAGGTGTTGCTGAATCTAGAATGACATCAGTTGGTTATGGCTCTGAAATGCCAATCGCCGATAACGCTACTCCTAAAGGAAAAGAGAAAAATCGTAGAGTTGATTTCAAACTTTCTTTCTAATATACATATTTAAAGCATATTCAAGAAAAGGCTGCCGATGGCAGCCTTTTCTCTTTTACTAAAAATTCAGATACTTCACTCTTTACCCAAGTTCCCTTTCAAACAATTTTATTACCTTCGTATTCATGTCGGACCAACACTTTTTTGCCCACCCTTCAACAATTATCGATGACGGTGCCCAAATTGGGCAAAAAACCAAAATTTGGCACTTTTGCCATGTGATGCCAAATGCAGTCATTGGAAGTAACTGTAATATTGGCCAAAATGTATATATCGATAACAATGTTTCAATAGGGAATGGTGTTAAAATTCAAAATAATGTGAGTGTTTACGCCAATGTAATTGTTGAAGACGATTGCTTCCTTGGACCAAGCATGGTCTTCACCAATGTGATCAATCCAAGAGCCTTTGTAGAACGAAAAAGTGAATTTAAAACCACCGTGGTTAAAAAAGGATCTTCTATTGGTGCAAATGCAACCATCGTTTGTGGCATAACCATCGGACAATATGCATTCATTGGTGCAGGTGCAGTTGTTGTAAAGGATATTCCTGATTTTGCCCTTGTAGTTGGAAATCCTGCCAAGCAAATTGGATGGATGAGCAAACTCGGTCACAAACTTACCTTTAACCCTGAGGGAATCGCTTTCTGTCCCTCATCAAATGAAAAATATCAACTCCTTAACAATACCGTTTCCGCATTAAATCCATGAAAAAGAAAATTTTAGTCACTGGTGGCCTTGGGTTCATTGGTTCTCATACTGTTGTATGTTTACACGAAGCTGGTTTTGAACCAATTATCATAGACAATTTGAGCAACTCGCTCATGAGTGCAATGGACGGAATTCAGTCCCTCATTGGATATAAACCAACCTTTATAAATGCCGATGTGAACGATAAAATTGCCCTTTCAAATCTTATTGAATCACACAAACCAGAAGCTATCATTCACTTTGCAGCTTTTAAAGCCGTTGGCGAAAGTGTTGAAAAACCGCTCATGTATTATCATAATAATTTGGGGGGACTTATCTCAGTGCTCGAAGTGATGCAGCAACACAATTTATCGAATCTCGTATTCTCGAGCAGCTGCACCGTTTATGGTGAGCCCGATACTGTGCCTGTTTCTGAAAGTACAAGCACTAAACCCGCTCAATCTCCTTATGGTGCCACCAAACAAATGGGTGAAATTATTCTTAACGACAATGCTTCTTGGTGCAATACCCAATGCCTTCGTTATTTCAACCCCATTGGCGCACATCCTACCGCAGCACTTGGTGAATTACCGCTCGGCGTACCCAATAATTTAATTCCATTTTTAACCCAAACCGTGGCAGGTATTCGCAAAGAATTAACCATTTTTGGTAGCGATTACGAAACCCCAGATGGAACCTGTATTCGCGATTATATTCACGTGATGGACCTTGCAGAGGCACACGTTAAAGCGGTGGAACGTTTGCTCAATAAACAGCAATTGGAAAGCTTTGAAGTATTCAATATTGGCACTGGCAATGGTTTTTCAGTGTTAGAGGTGATCCGCTCTTTTGAAGAAGAAAACAAAATTGCCGTTCCACATAAAATTGGTCCTCGTAGACCTGGCGATGTTGTTAAAGTATGGGCCGATACCACCAAAGTTGAAAATGTTCTCGGCTGGAAAGCCAAAAGAGGTCTCAATGAAATGATGAGAGATGCCTGGAATTGGCAACTTAAATTAAATCAAAACACCTAAGCAATCCGCTTGCGCTCTTGATCATACGTCAAACCAATGATTATGATTCCCAAAAGGAACAAAACGCCTAAATCACCAATTCTGGTGTATATAGTTATCGCATGATTCGAATAAATGGTTTGTGTTAAACACAGCTTCTTAAACCATTCAGAATGTTGATATTCTTGTCCTGTAGGATCAATGAACCCACTTGTTCCAGTATTTGCACTCCTAGCAACCCATTTACGCGTTTCTATTGCCCTTAAGCGAGAATATGAGTAGTGTTGTTGATATCCAGCAGTTTCGCGCCACCAAGCGTCG
>CAIRMY010000083.1 GCA_903879775.1 uncultured Bacteroidota bacterium | reverse complement strand
AGGGTGCGATAGCTTTATTTTCCACTCCGTTGTGATTAAAAATCCAACATCATCTAAGGCAAAACTGAAATTTTGTAAGTTTGTCATTTGTCCCTCAAATACAAACAAAGTATTTAGATCTCCAGGGATATTTTATGATACTTTGTTGAACAAAAGTGGCTGCGATAGTATTATAGAATATGAGGTGGTTTCGAAATCAACCAAAGGCACAATTAATGTTTCGGCATGCTCTTCCTTTAAAAGTCCTTCAAAAAAATACACCTACACGAACTCAGGCACATATTACGACACATTGGTAAATAAAAATACTCAAGGTTGTGATAGTTTCATGACAATCAATTTAACATTGAAGCCAAGTAAATCTGAAAACCTAAATATCACAAGTTGCTTTAGCTATAAATCTCCAAGCGGTAAGTTAGTCACTCAAACTTCAATTATAAAAGACACATTGAAATATTTATCGGGTTGTGATAGTGTCATTTATATCATTAATGCCACCATAAACAATGTGAATGCAGCAGTGAAAATAACTGGAAATTCATTAAGTGCTCAAACCGCAAATGGTGCTGCAACATTCCAATGGTTGAATTGTGATCAAAATTATCAAATCATCATGGGTGAAAAGAATAAACAATACATGCCATTTAACAATGGCCGATACGCAGTGTCTGTTACAGAAAATAATTGTGTAGATACTTCTGATTGCTTGTTATTTGAAATGAGTAAACTGAAACAATTGCAATTGAATCTAATGAGTATTCAACCCAATCCAAGTAATGGAAAATTCTCTTTGAAAACAATCACACCATTGCACAACGTGAAAGTGAATTTGGTTGATGTACAAGGCAAGATTCTAAGAGTATGGGAAGTAAATGTGTTAAGTCAGCAACAGTTCGATTGCAAATTATCTAGTGGGCTATATTATTTAAAAGTTGAATCTTCTGAGGGACAAAATACTTGGCCTATTGTATTTGAATAATATCTTATCAGTTTAGGATTTCTATAAAAGAAAAGGCAGCGCATTGCGCTGCCTTTTCTTTTTGTTATCCAATAATTTACATAGTGTAAAGTGGGTAGTCAGTCATGATGTATTGACGGTTGTTGTCTAAATGAACAATTTCGATATCCAATACATGAAATCCCATCAAAATCTCCATTCCAACTTGAGGCCATTCGATGAGCCAAGTGCTGTTTGGCGCATACAAATTGTCTTCAATTCCGGCATCGTAAAGTTCATCAAGATTTTTAATTCTGTACCAGTCACTGTGATAAAGTGTATGCTCGTGATTGTCTATCGGATAGGGATTTACAAGACCGTAGGTAGGACTACTTACATCGCCAGAATAACCTAGCTTGGCACATATTTTTTTTATGAGCGTTGTTTTACCCGCACCTAAGTCCCCCCGAAAACACAATACTTGTGGAAATGGTTCAACGGTGAAAATTATTTCAACCACTCTGTCTATTTCAGATTCGTTTGCGGTGATGTTGTATGTCATTGAATTTAATGTTTAGCGTTTAATGTTTAGCGTTTAGCGAATTTCCCAATCCTATAATCCCATAAACCCATAATCCTATAATCTCATAATCGTTTAAAGTTTAGCGTTTAATGT
>CAIRMY010000082.1 GCA_903879775.1 uncultured Bacteroidota bacterium | reverse complement strand
TTTATAAATCTGCCATAACTCACCTGCTTCCGTTTCTGCAGTTCCTGTCATACCAGCTAACTTGTGGTACATACGGAAATAATTTTGCAAAGTAACAGTAGCATACGTTTGTGTAGCAGCTTCAACTTTTACATTTTCTTTTGCTTCAATGGCTTGATGTAAACCATCGCTATAACGACGACCATCTAAAACACGACCAGTTTGTTCGTCAACAATTTTAATTTTGCCACCATCGATGATGTACTCAACATCTTTTTCATACAATGTATAAGCACGCAACAATTGATTTACGGTATGGATACGTTCTCCTTTAATTGAGAAATCGCGCATCAATTCATCTTTCCTCTGTAGTTTTTCTTCAGCAGATAAATTTGATTTTTCTAAATCAGCAATGATGGAACCTACATCAGGAATTTCAAAGAAATGTGGATCGTTTAAATTGCCACTTATCAAATCATGACCTTTATCGGTCATCTCAATAGTGTGATTCTTTTCATCAATTACAAAGAATAATTCCGGGTCAACTTTCTCGCGCATATCACGACCATGATCAGCCATGTTAGCGTTTTCTGTTTTTTGCAATAGTGCTTTTGCTCCAGGCTCACTTAGTAATTTAATAAGTGCACGATGCTTAGGTAATCCACGATAAGCACGCAATAATGCTAACCCAACTTCATCTTCTTTTTCTTTTACTCCAAGATTTTTCTTTGCATCAGCAATCAATGTATTAACAAATGATTTTTGTGCATTCACTAACGATTCGATTCGTGGCTTTAACTGAAAAAATTCTTGTTCATCCCCTTTAGGAGTAGGACCAGAAATAATCAATGGTGTTCTTGCATCATCAATCAAAACGGAGTCAACCTCATCAACAATTGCAAAGTGATGCTCACGCTGAACGATATCTTCAGTACTACGTGCCATGTTATCGCGCAAGTAGTCAAAACCAAATTCATTGTTTGTTCCGTAAGTAATATCTGCTAAATACGCTTTTCTTCTATCGTTACTATTTGGTTGATGCTTATCAATACAATCTACGGTTAATCCTAGAAATTCAAATACAGGTCCGTTCCACTCCGAGTCACGTTTTGCTAAGTAATCATTTACTGTAACAACGTGAACACCTCTTCCTGCAAGTGCATTTAAGTAAATAGGAAGTGTACCGACTAACGTCTTACCTTCACCCGTTGCCATTTCGGCAATTTTACCTTGATGTAAAACAGTACCACCAATTAACTGTACATCATAATGCACCATGTCCCAGGTAACTTCATTACCAGCAGCCATCCATTTATTTTGATAATAGGCTTTATCACCACGAATAATCACATTGCTTTTTTTAACAGCTAAATTTTTATCGTGTTCAGTAGCGGTAACTTCTATTTCCGAATTTTCTTTTAAACGACGAGCAGTATCTTTAATAACGGCAAATGCAGAAGGAAGAATTTCTAATAAAGCTTCTTCTATTTTCTGATTGCGTTCTTTTTTAAGTTCATCTACACGAGTGAAAATCTTTTCTTTCTCCTGAAGATCCATATCTGGATTTTCTTCAGATGAAGTATGTAATTCTGTTAACTCGTTTTCAATTTCTTGAATATAATCTTGAATTTGTTTTTTAAATTCATCCGTCTTTGCTCTTAGCTCATCATTACTAAGTCCTGATAATTTTTCAAATTCAGCGTTGATTAAGCCAACAAATGGAGTTAACTCTTTTAAATCTCTTTCTGCTTTGCTGCCAAAAAACTTTTTTAACAGACTGTTTACAAAAT